>JAYEKC010000455.1:0-10340 GCA_034716715.1 Gemmatimonadota bacterium
CGCGCGCCCTCGGGCGCGCGCGAGGGCATGGTCGGCGGGGTGGTCTCCACGGCGCGGAAAAAGTACGAGAAACGGGCCGGCCCCGCAGCCATGGCGTGCCGTCGCGAGGCGCGCCCCGCGACCGGGCGTGTAACTTCCGGCAGGTTTCAGCGGTAGGAATCTGGTGCACCCCGCCGCCCGGATGGGCGTCCCGCCTCCCGGGGTGCGGCGTTCCACACACACCCCGGAGTGATGTCGTGATCAATCGCGCGTTCCGGCTGGCCCTCGGGCTGGCCGCCTTCGTTCCCGCTGCCGCCGTCGCGCAGGGCGTAACCCAGGCCGCGCCGCAGACCGGCGCCCCGGCCCCGCCCGACTGGTCGGTGCTCGAGCGCCCGCGCACCAACACGCCGAAGCCTACCACGACGGCCATCACCGTCGAGGACCTGCGCACGCGGCTTTTCCTGTTCTCCGACGACTCGATGCGCGGCCGCGTGCTCGGCGACCGCGGCAACGTGATGGGCACGAACTACATCGCCGCCGAGCTCAAGCGGATGGGCCTCGAGCCGGCCGGCGAGAACGGCACCTACCTCCAGCTCGTCCCCGTGGTGGACCGCGCGCTGGATGACTCGAAGCACGTAATGGCGGGCGGCAAGATGTTCGAGCCGTGGAAGGACTTCGTGCCGCGGGACAACGGCGACGGCCAGCGGTCCATCGACGGCGTGCCGGTGGTGTACGGTGGGGTCTGGGGCGATCAGGCGAAGATGCTGCCGCGCGACCAGGCGGCGGGCAAGGTCGTCATCGTCGCGATGAAGCCGGGCGAGGCGGGGAGCGGCATCCCGGGCCTCCCCAACCGCCAGGTGGTGACGGCGTACTTCCAGGCCGCCAACGCCGTGCTGGTGATCGGCATGGGCAGCCTGCCGCCGCAGGCGATCGCGATCTACCGCGAGCCGCAGGGCGGGATGAAGAACGAAAGTGCGCCCGCGCTCCCGCAGTACATCTACATCTCCGGCGACATGGCGCGCGCGTCACTCGGCGCCGACCCGGCCACGCTCGCCGCGGGAGCGCAGGGGCAGCCGTTCACCGGCAACCCCACGTGGAAGGAGACGCCCATCGCCAACCCCGCGCGCAACGTGATCGGCATCCTGCGCGGGTCGGACCCCGTGCTCAAGAACGAGTACGTGGCCATCGGCGCGCACAACGACCACATCGGCGTGGACCCGGAGCCGCAGCCGCACGACTCCGTCTACGTCGTGAACCACCTGTACCGGCTCCAGGGCGCCGACGACGGGCCGCCGCGGCTCACCACGGCGGACGCGGAGAAGGTGAACGCGCTGCTCGCCGAGATCCGGAAGAAGACGAACGGCGCCTCGGCGCGAATGGACTCCGTGTACAACGGCGCCGACGACGACGGCTCGGGCTCGGTGTCGGTGCTCGAGATGGCCGAGTACTTCGCCGGCCAGCGCGCGCGGCCGAAGCGGTCGTTGCTGTTCATCTGGCACGTGGGCGAGGAGGAGGGCCTGTTCGGATCGCAGTGGTTCACCGACCATCCCACCGTGCCGCGCGACGCGATCGTCACCGAGCTCAACATGGACATGGTGGGCCGCGGCGACGCGAGTGACGTGACCGGCGTGACCAAGGACGGCGCGAAGATCCACGGCGGCCCGAACTACGTACAGCTCATCGGTTCGCGCCGGCTCTCCACCGAGCTCGGCGACCTGGTCGAGAAGGTGAACAAGGACAAGGGTCACCACATGACCCTCGACTATTCGCTCGACGCGGACGGACACCCGCAGAACATCTACTGCCGGTCGGATCACTATGAGTACGCGCGGTACGGCATCCCGATCACGTTCTTCACGACGGGCGGCCACGCCGACTACCACCAGCTCACGGACGAGCCGCAGTACATCGACTACCCGCACATGCAGCGCGTGGTGACGTTCGTGAAGGACATCGCCGTCGCAGTGGCGAACCTGCCGAAGCGGCCGGTGGTGGACAAGCCGAAGCCCGACCCCAAGGGCAACTGCCAGCAGTAGCGGCCACTGCGGGATCGCATGCGGATGCAAGCATGGCGGGGCCGCGGATGGCGCCGGACGGCGATGGTGGCCGCCGGCGCCTTCGCGCTCGCGGCGTGCGCCACGGGCTGGCGCCAGCCGACGTCGGTTCGCATCTCCACGGACAACGACGCGTACCTCTTCTGGCTGCCCCCCTGGGAGCGGACCGACCACGAGTACACCGCCGGCGCGCGGGGAACGGCCGAATATGCCGGGCCGTCGGGAGTCCTGCCGCTGGCGCGGTGGCGCAGGCCTTGCCGAGAGCCGGCGGCGTGCATGCGGCACTCGTTCTCGCTTGGGCAGGAGCTGTACACCGGCGAGCCGCCGCCGACGCCGGGCGTGGCGCCAGCCGCGCACCCGTCGCACCGGACGAACGCGGCGTGGCTGTACGTCGAGGCGGCCGAACGCGACTCCATCGCCGGCGACGCGCGTGAGGTGAGCGTCCGGGTGGGCGTCGTGGGCCCACCGGCGCTCGGCGAGCCCATGCAGCAGTTTTTCCACGTGATCGGGCCGAAGTATCCGCTGCCCGTGGACTGGAACCGGCAGCTCCCGTTCGAGCCCGGCTTCGTGGCGACCGTCGCCCGCCGCCGCGTGCTGGTCTCGGCGGGCGAGCCCGGCGCGTCCGGCACCCCTGGGGGCGCAGCGCTCACGGCACGGGGCAGTGCATCGCTCGGCACCATCCTTACCGGCGCGTCGGGCGGGCTCACCGCACTCGGCGTGTTTCCCCTCGCCGGGGCATCGCAGTCCGGGCGCTGGCCGCGCGTGTCGGTATCGGCCGACGCCACGGCGTATGGTGTGCTGCGCGACGAGTTCCTCGACGGGACGTTCTTTCGATCGAGCCCCCGGCTCGCGAAACGGGCGATCTACGGTGAGGGCGCGCTGTCGCTCGGCTTGTGGTGGTCTGAGGTGCGGCTGGGCTACCGCGTGGCGCGCACGGGGGCGCGGTACGACCTGCAGGGCGCGCCGTTCAATTGGGGAACGCTCACGGCGGAGTGGCGGCCCCCGCGCTAGCAGGGATGTTCACGACCTGGATGCCGTGGGCCCCGAAGGTCGCGCGCGCGAGGTGGGTGCCGAGCGACACCGGGCCGAGGCACCGTTGCGGCACGACGGCCACGAGCCGGGTGACGCCGCGCGCATGCAGCTGCAGCACGAGCTCGAGGTAGCCGCCCGCGCACGACGTGTGTCCCGAGTGAACGAGGGTGTGCTCGCCGAGGTCCGGGTCGCGCACGACGATGCGCGACGACTCGTCGTTGACGACAAGGCCCGCGTGGCGGCCGGAGCGGGCGGCCGCCCGGATGCGTTCCACCGCTGCGGCGCGAAGGGCACGTTCCGAGAACAGCCACGCACCGTCGCGCCGCCGCAGCACGCGCCCCGGGTCCACGTCGCGCGCGTCGAGCTCGCGCAGGTGGAACGCGGGAAGCGTGGGCGTGCGGCGGAAGTAGTCGGCGACGAGCGCCGCGGCGAGCCGTTCGCGGGCGCCGCGGTCGGGCAGGGCGGGGTGCACGAACTGGATGTCGTCGGCAAGCACGAGCAGCCTCGCGCCGGGCGCCGACACCACGGCGTCGCAGCCCGCGAGCCACGACTGCCGGGCGAACTCGATCATGCCCGTGTGAGCGGCGAGCGCGCGCGGTTCGTCGAGGAAGTCCGACGCGCGCCCCCCGGCCGTGTACACGGCGAAATGCCCGGCGAGGACGACCGTCGTGGCGGCGTCGGCGCGGTGGAGCGCCGCGTCAATGCGTGACCGCAGCGAGGGGTGCGTGGCCGTTCCGGTCACGTGAGGTCCCCGGCCATGGCGTCGCGATCGTTGGAACTTCCGGCGGGCTCCCGTTCGCCCGCCACGCTCTCGGCCAGGCGGCCGACGGCGTACGAGCAGAGCCACCGGGTCCGGTCGCGGAGCCCGTCCCTGAGCCGCACGCTGAACCGTGGCGCGCCGGCGGGGTCGAACCCGTCAACGAAGCTCGTCGGCTTGAGATGGGTGCGCGTGTGGCCGCCGGTGTCGCCCGGGCCGCACACCGCGAGGCTTGCGGCAAACCGCTCGGCCAGCGAGTCGCTCGATTCGGGACCGTGCCCGTTGCGGCCGCGGACCAGCTGTTGCAGACCCGACAGCGGGAACACCGGGGCTACCACGCCGCCGTCGCGGCCGATGCCCGTCCGTGGCAACGGGGGGCCGAGGAACACGCGCTCGTCGCGGCGCCGGGCGGAGCGCGCACCCACGTGGAAGGCGGGCAGCGACGTGCGCCGGCCCGCGAGGAGCAGCAGGGCGGTGTCGAGGGCGAGGGCAACGCCCTCGCGCACGCTGGCCGGGCGGGCCCGGAACTCCGTGCCGAGCCGGTACCACGCCACGTGGAGCACGAGCGTCACGAGGTCGTCGGTGAGGAGCGCGCGGAGTTCTGCGTCGCTGCGGGTGTCGTCTCCGGCGTGGTGCTTTCGCGGTGGCAGCCAGCCGTGCCGCGCGTACTGCGCGCGGGCGGCCCCGGCCCCCTGGCCCAGGCGCTCGAGGATCGACCACGCCACCGGGTCGTACGGGAAGAACCAGTGGTGGGCAAACGCGAGCTTCACGGCGAGCTGGACGGCCGGGTCGCTCGTGGGGGTCTCGAGCAGGGCCTCGAGCGCGCTGCCGGCGAATCCCGCGGCCACGTGGGCCTTGCCGAAGAGGTGCTCGGCGCGGATCTGGAGCACCTCGCCGGCGATGAAGATGGCGTAGTCCACGAGGTTGGCGTACTCGTGGAGGTGATGCGGATCGCGCTCCTTCGTGAGGGCGAAGATGGTGCCGAGCACCGGGATGCGCCCGGACGACACCGCGGCGAACGACTGGACACTTGGCGCGAGGGCGAGGTGGTGGATGTGGCTGCCTTCGGGCGGCCCGTCGGCCGCCCGCGGCGTGAAGCCGTGCCGCGCGGCCTCTACCGCGATCTGGGCGCGGCGCACCGCCGCGTCGCGGTTGCAGGCGCGGTAGCTCGCCGACGCGGCGGCGTTAATGCGGGTCGTCTGCGGCACGCGCCGCGTGCACTCCTCGCCGCTCTGGAGGAACGAGCCGGTGCGGCCGGACTCGGCGCAGGTGTAGAGGAGGTCCCGCGACACGTCGTGCACGGCGGCGGGAATCGGACCGATGTCCCAGAGGACGCCGGGGGATTCCGGGCGGAGGCCGTGCGCGGCGACGGGTTGGAACAGGTACACCGACACCCGGGTGTCGGCCGGGAGGATGCGCTCCACGAATTCGGTGGCGGCGAGTCGTTCCCGGGCGGCGATGGCGGCGAGGCGGGCGGCGTCGGTCATGCGGTCACCAACAGGATGCGCGCCCGTGGCGCGGTGTGGACGTGGGGACTTTCCTGCGAACAATTGCGCAAAACAATTGCCAAATGTCTGGCATACGATTTGTGTAACCGTAATGACTACAATATGTTCGGCATTTGATTTTTCGCCAGTGTATTGAAGTGGGTTCGTGGGCGTCGCATCGTGGCGCCCATGACAACCTCGCTATTCCGGCGCAAGTCGCTCGCCCAGCTCCGCGCCGAGGGGGAAGGGCAGACGCTGCGCCGCGCGCTTGGTCCCCTCGACCTCACCGCCCTCGGCATCGGCTCGATCATCGGCACCGGCATCTTCGTGCTCACGGGCATGGTGGCGTCGTTGCACACGGGGCCGGCGCTCCCCGTTTCGATGGTGCTCGCGGCCGTATGCTGCGGCTTCGCCGGCCTCTGCTATGCGGAGCTGGCCTCGATGATTCCCGTGGCCGGCAGCGCCTACACCTACGCCTATGCCACGCTCGGCGAGATGATCGCGTGGATCATCGGCTGGGACCTGATGCTCGAGTACGCGCTCTCGGCCAGCACGGTGGCGGTGGGGTGGAGCGGGTACCTGGTGAGCCTGCTGGATTCGTTCGGGGTGGTGCTGCCCCGCGCGCTCACCGCGGCGCCCGGCGTCCAGGTGACGCTGGCCGACGGCACGTTCGCGCGGGGCGTGTTCAACCTGCCGGCCGCGCTCGTGGTGCTCGCGGTGACGGCGCTGCTGGTGAAGGGCATCAAGGAGTCGGCGCGCGCCAACGCCGTGCTCGTGGTGATCAAGGTGGCCGTCCTCGTCGTGTTCGTCGCGGCCGGAGCCGCGTACGTGAAGGCGTCGAACCTGCACCCGTTCCTCCCCGCGAACGCGGGCGAGTTCGGCACCTTCGGGCTGAGCGGCGTGCTCCGCGGGGCGGGCATCATCTTCTTCGCCTTCATCGGGTTCGACGCGGTGAGCACGGCCGCGCAGGAGACGCGGCGGCCGCAGCGTGACCTCACCATCGGCATGCTGGCGTCGCTGGCCATCTGCACGGTGCTGTACGTCGCGGTGGGCATCGTGCTGGTGGGCATCGTGCCCTTCTCGCAGCTCAACGTCGCGGCGCCGCTCGCCGTCGCCATCGACGCCACGGGCCTCACCTGGCTCTCGCCGCTCATCAAGGTGAGCGCGCTGTTCGGGATGTTCAGCACCATGCTGGTTCAGCTGCTGGGGCAGACGCGGATCTTCTACTCGATGAGCCGCGACGGATTCCTGCCGCCGGTGTTCAGCCAGGTGCACCAGCGGTTCCGCACGCCGCACGTCTCCACGCTGCTCACGGGCCTCGTCACCGCCCTCCTGGCCGGGCTGACGCCCATCGACGTACTGGGGCAGCTCGTGGCGATGGGCACGTTGCTCGCGTTCATCCTCGTCTGCATCGGGATCATCGCGCTGCGGCGCACGGACCCCGACGCGCCGCGCCCGTTCCGGGTGCCGCTCATGCCCTGGGTGCCGATCGCCGGCGCGCTCTCTTGCTTCGGCGCGATGCTGGTGCTGCCCCTCGAGACATGGGTGCGCCTCGTGGTGTGGCTCGTGCTCGGGTTCGTGGTGTACTTCGGGTATTCGCGGCGGCGCGTCGCCGGGGGCACGGCATAGATTGCGCGGATGCGACTCCGCCCCGCCTTTCCGATCCCCGCGGCGCTCGCCGCAGCGCTCGTAGCCGCCGCGCCCACCGCGAGCGCCCAGCTCTCGCCGCGCGAGCTGACCATCGCCGGCGCCGTGGATCGGCGCGCGCCGTCGGCCATCGCGCTGCTCGAGCGCCTCGTGAACATCAACAGTGGCACGATGAACTTCGCCGGCGTGCGCGCCGTGGGCGACGTCCTCCGGGAGAAACTCGACTCGCTCGGCTTCACCACGCGCTGGGTGGACGGCGCCGCGTTCGGCCGCGCGGGGCACCTCGTGGCCGAGCATCCGGGCCCGGGGCCGAAGCTGCTGCTCATCGGCCACCTCGACACCGTGTTCGAGCCGTCGAGCCCGTTCCAGAGGTTCGAGCTGCGCGCCGACTCGATGGCCGGCGGCCCCGGCATCATCGACATGAAGGGCGGCGACGTCATCATCCTCGCGGCGCTGCAGGCGCTGCGCGAGGCCGGCGGGCTCGCCGGCATGAACGTCACGGTGGTGTTCGACGGCGACGAGGAAAGCGCGGGCGAACCGGTCGCGGCGGCGCGAAAGGCGCTGGTGGACGCGGCGCAGGGCGCCGTGGCAGCCATCGGGTTCGAGGATGGCCCGGGCGACCCGAAACTCGGCGTGATCTCGCGGCGCGGCGCCACGCAGTGGAAGCTCACCGCCACCGGCCTCGCGGGCCACGCGTCGCAGATCTTCCGCACCGACCTCGGCGCCGGCGCGGTGAACGAGGCCGCGCGGATCCTCGGCGAGTTCTACCAGAAGCTCGCGGGCGAGCCGTACCTCGCCTTCAGCGCCGGCCTCATCCTCGGCGGGAGCGACGTGACGCTCGACTCCACGCTCACGTCAGGCTCCGCGCGCGGCAAGACCAACGTCATCGCGCAACGTGTGGTGGTGACCGGGGACATACGGACCATCTCGCCGGAGCAGCTCACCCGGACGATGGCGGCGATGCGCGAGATCGTCTCGCGCCACCTGCCGCACACCGACGCGACCATCGAGTTCCTCGAGGGCGGCTACCCGCCGCTCGCGCCCACGGACGGCAACCGCCGGCTGCTGTCGCTCTTCGACCAGACGTCGCGCGACCTCAAGCTCGGGCCGGTCGAGCCGGTGGACCCCACGCGCGCCGGCGCGGCCGACGTGGCGTTCATCGCGGGCATCGTGCCGATGATCATCGACGGCGTGGGGCTCTCGGGCCACGACGACCACAGCGACAAGGAAACGGCGGACCTGCGGATGCTCTCGGTGCAGGCGAAACGCGCGGCGGTGCTGCTGCACCGGCTCACCACGCGACCCGAGCTCGTGGCGCCCGTGCGGCCCTGAGCTGCAGCGGCGAGCCGGCATCCCGGGAAATCGGCGTGGCCAGGCACCGCTGGGTTCCCCGACTCGCCGCCCCGTGCCGCCGCCGCTAGCATTCGCCGCATGCAACGACGCGACTTCCTGGCCGACGTGGCGATGTACTCCGCCCTCTGTACCGGCATCCCCAACGTCTGGCGCGTGACTGGCCGCCCTGTCCTCGCCGATGATCCGTTCACCCTTGGCGTAGCGTCGGGCGACCCGACGCCGGGCGGCGCGGTGATCTGGACGCGCATCGCCCCGAAGCCGTTCGAGCCCGACGCCGGCACCATGGGCCAGCGCATCACCGTCAACTGGGAAGTGGCCGAGGACGAGCAGTTCGCCCGCATCGCCCAGAAGGGCCGGGCGATCGCCGCGCCCGAGCTGGGGAACTCCATTCACGTGGACGTGACCGGCCTCCAGCCCGATCGCTGGTACTTCTACCGATTCGTCCTGCAGAACGCGCAGAGCCCGGTGGGCCGCCTGCGTACGACGCCCGCGGTGGGTGCGGTGGAGCCGCTCCGCTTTGCCTTCGTGAGCTGCCAGCATTGGGAGCAGGGGTACTACACCGCCTACGGGCACCTCGCGCGCGAGCCGCGCCTCGACCTGGTGGCCCACCTCGGCGACTACATCTACGAGTACGGGCCCACCGAGGGGCGTACCCGCCTCTACAACTCGACCGAGGTGCGCTCGCTCGATGAGTACCGCAACCGCTACGCGCAAACCAAGTCCGACCCGCTGCTGCAGGCCGCGCACCATGCGGCACCCTGGATCCTGACGTGGGACGACCACGAGGTGGACAACAACTATGCCGGGCTGCACGGCGAGAACGACATGGAGGCCGACGAGCAGATGCATGCCCGCCGCGCGGCGGCGTACCAGGCGTGGTGGGAGCACCAGCCAGTGCGCGTGCCGCGCGCGAAGAGCTGGGCCGACCTCAACATCGTGCGGACCCTCGCGTGGGGAGGCCTCACGAAGTTCTTCGTCGTGGACACGCGCCAGTACCGCAGCGACCAGGCGTGCGGCGACGGCAACAAGGCCGTGCCGTGCGGCGACTGGGCCGACCCCGGCCGTACGATGATGGGTCCGGCGCAGGAGAGGTGGCTCGACACCGGGCTCGGCGCCTCGACAGCGCGTTGGCAGACCCTCGTCAACCAGGTGCAGGTGGCGCCGTACGACCAGATGGATGGTCCCGGCGAGACCTACTCGATGGACCAGTGGGGAGGCTACCCGGCGGCACTGAAGCGCCTGATGAACACGATCGCCACGCGCGCGCCCAACCGGACGGTGATCGTCACCGGCGACATTCACTCCAACTGGGTGAATGAGCTGCGCACGGACTACAAGCGCCGCGACGCCAGGACGATTGGCGCCGAGTTCGTGGGGACGAGCATCTCCTCGGGCGGCGACGGCCAGGACGAGTTCCGCAGCTGGAACGACGCGGGCCGTGCGGAGAACCCGCACGTGAAGTGGCACAACGCCCGCCGGGGGTACGTGATGTGCGACGTCGACCGGGACACGTGGAAGGCCGCGTACCGCGTGGTGCCCTACGTGTCGCGTCCGGGCGCGCCGGTGGAGACGCCGGCCGAGTTCATCACGACGCACGGCCGGCCCGGGATCGAGCGGGCCTGACGGGCGGGGCCGGTGGCGGAGGAGGCCTCGCCTAGAACCGCGCGCCGTCGGCGCGGAACACGACCTTGCCGTCGAAGAGCGTCATCAGGCACTTCGCGTCCCTGATCTCCGCCGTCGGAATCGAATAGAAGTCGCGGTCCCACACGGCGAGGTCGGCGTACTTCCCGGGCTCGATGGAGCCGACCTTCTTCTCGAGGAACATCTGGCGCGCGGCCCAGATGGTCACCGCCTTGAGCGCAGGGTGCACATCCACCGACTGCGCGCGCCCGAACGGGTCCTTTTCGAGGCCAGCGTACACGCCCAGCAGCGACTCCCGCGCGATGGCGGCCCAGATGCCGTAGCGCGCGGGGAACGGCGTCACGTCGAAGTCCGACCCGTTGGCCCAGGTCATCCCGCGATCGAGGAACG
>JAYEKC010000456.1:0-2014 GCA_034716715.1 Gemmatimonadota bacterium
CCCTCGGCCCACCTCGCCCGGTCGGCGGGGTCGAACGCCCAGGGCGAACCCTTCTGCTCGAGCGACTCGAACGCGGGCATCACCTCCTCGGGGAACCGCGACTCGCCGAGGACGAGGTTCCGCCGCATCTCGGTGATGACGGAGAGCTGGTCGATGGAGACGGGGCACTCGGTGACGCAGGCGCGGCAGCTGGTGCAGGCCCACAGCTCCTCGTCCGTGATGTACCCATCCAACAACAACGGCGAGGTGGCGGGTGACGGGTCACGGGTCACGGAGGACGGCACATCCGCTGGCGCCGCTGACCGGCCAAGGAGGGCGACACCACTCTCCCGCGCGAGGGCCTCCGTGCGCTCGCGCACGTTCACCATGATCTTGCGCGGCGAGAGCGGCTTGCCGGTGATGTTCGCCGGGCACACGCTCGTGCAGCGCCCGCACTCGGTGCAGGCGAACCCGTCGAGCAGCGACTTCCACGAGAGCTGCGGCACGTCCTTCGCGCCGAACACTTCGACGTCGGCCTCGAGGTCGAGCGGCGCCAGCACGCCCTTCTTCGCGGGGCCGCTGGTGTTCGACAGGTACACGTTGGGCAGCGACACCACGACGTGCAGGTGCTTGGAGTACGGCAGGTAGTTCAGGAAGCCGAGCACGAGCAGGCCGTGCGCCCACCAGTTGACCGCATGCAGGCCACCGTTCACGGCCTCGGGCGCCCCGACGAAGGCCCGCGAGATTGCGAACGAGAGCGGACGGAACGCCGACGTGGCCGCGACGCCCGCGCCTGCCATGTGGAACGCCTCGTAGCCGAACATCGTGAGCATCAGCGCGCCGATCCACGCCAGGATCAGCAGCGGGTCGTTCGGGTGCGTCTCCGCGCCCTGCAGCCGCGGCACCCGCCTGGTGAGCCGGCGCCAGAGCGCGAACGTCACGGCGACGATCACGAGCGCCCCCCACACGTCCTGGTTCACCGCGTAGAACTGGTACACGCGGTAGGGGAGGAACGCCGAGTACGAGAACCCGGGGAACACGCCCGCCACGATGAACTCGATGGTCCCGGCGGTGAGCACGCAGAATCCCCAGAAGATCGCGGCGTGCATCGGCCCGGCCACGGAGTCGCGGAAGATCTTCCGCTGGAAGATCGCGATCGTGATCATGTTGCCGAGCCGGGCGCCCACGTCGCCGAACCGCGAGTCGGTGACGACGCCAAGCCGGAGCTGCTGCACGAGCCGCCACGCGTTCCAGGCGAACACGCCGAACGCGACGGCGACGATCAGCGCAAAGACGACGTTGGGGATCGGCACAGGCGTTCCTCGCTCCCGGAGGTCTTGGCCCTACCCTGCCTTCGCCTTCGTCACCGCCTCGGTGAGCACGGGCAGGATCTGCAGCGCGTCGCCGACGATGCCGTAGTCGGCGACCTTGAAGATGGGCGCGTCCTTGTCCTTGTTGATCGCGACGATGGTCTTCGACGTGCGCATCCCCGCCAGGTGCTGGATGGCCCCGGAGATGCCGCACGCGATGTAGAGGTCGGGGCTCACCAGCCGGCCCGTCTGCCCGATCTGGTCGGCGTGCGGCCGCCAGCCGTCGTCGGTCACGGCGCGCGTGGCGCCGACGGCCGCATTGCCGAACGCGGCGGCAAGGTCCTCGACGAGCTTGAAGTTCGCCGCCTCCTTGAGCCCGCGTCCGCCGCTCACGATCACCGGCGCCTCGCCGAGGTCGAGCTTGGCGCCGCCGGACGCCTCGGTCTTCGTGACTTTCACCCGCACCGACGCGGGATCCACCGCGCTCTGGATCGCCTCCACGGCGCCGGCCTTGGCCACTTCCTTCGGCAACACCGCGCCGCCGCGCAGCGAGACGATCGCCGGCGTGCACGTCAGCCGGAACACCTGGATGACCTTGTTGGTGTAGCCGGGGTGCTTCACCGTCACGGCGTCGGCGGCCACGGTGAACTCGGTGACGTCCGACGCGTACGCGAGGTCGAGCGCCGCCGCCACGCGCGCCGTGAGATCGTGCCCCTGCGCGCTTG
>JAYEKC010000457.1:0-2009 GCA_034716715.1 Gemmatimonadota bacterium
AGACTCCAAGCGCGCGCGCCTGCGCGGCATCCAGCTCGCGGATCGCCGCCTCGGCGAGCGCGAGGAGCCGGTCGAGTTCCGCGCGCGCGAACGTGCCGTGTTCGCCGGTGCCCTGCACCTCCACGAACCGGCCTTCGCCGCTCATCACCACGTTCATGTCCACGGCCGCGCGGACATCCTCGGCGTACTCGAGGTCGACCCGCGGCTCGCCGTCCACGACCCCGACGCTCACGGCCGCCACGCGGCGCCGGACGGGCGACGCGGGGATCCGGCCGGTCGACTCCATCCACGCGAACGCATCCACGACGGCGACGCATGCGCCCGTGATGGCCGCGGTGCGTGTGCCCCCGTCGGCCTGGAGGACGTCGCAGTCAACCTTCAGCGTGTACTCTCCGAACGCGAAGTCGTCGAGCATCGCGCGCACGCTTCGGCCGATGAGGCGCTGAATCTCCTGCGTGCGCCCCTGGACCTTGTCGCGCTCCCGCGCGGTGCGCGTGTGCGTGGCCCGTGGCAGCATCGCGTATTCCGCCGTGAGCCACCCCTCGCCGCGGCCCTTTTTCCATCCCGGCACGCCGTCCTCCACGGACACGGCGCACAGGACGCGCGTCTCGCCGAAGGCGGCCAGGCACGACCCCTCCGCGTAGCGCGCCGCGCCCCGTTCAAGCGAAACGGAACGCAGCGCGGATGGCGCGCGGCCGTTGGGGCGGCCCGGGGCTGACGTCATGGCGCCTCAGGTCTCCCGCAGGCGGGCGATGGTGCCCGTGGTGGAGTGCCCGGGGGTGAGCGGCACGATCACGACGCGCCCGCCCCGCGCGACGACCTCGGCGGCGCCCACGACGCCTTCCGGCGTGTAGTCGCCGCCCTTCACGATGACGTCGGGCTGAAGGGCGCGGACGAGCTCCAGCGGGGTGTCCTCAGGGAACACCACCACGGCGTCCACGCACTCCAGCGCGCCGAGCAGCGTCGCCCGGTCCTCCTCGTTCCGCACCGGCCGCTCCGGACCCTTCAGCCTCCGGACCGAGGCGTCGGAGTTGACCCCCACCACTAGCGCGTCGCCTTCTGCGCGCGCTGCCCGCAGCACGTCGACGTGCCCGGTGTGGAGCAGGTCAAAGACGCCGTTGGTGAACGCCACGGCGCCGCGGCGGCCGCGGCGCCATTCCACCGCCGCGTCGCGCGCCATGACCTTCCGCGCCGGGTCGAACCGCTCCGTCAGAACGGCCCCGTGGCCTGCGGGCTGAAACGGATTTCCTTGACGAATCCGGGAAGTTCGATGTTGTGGTAGTACTCGGCCCAGATCAGGATGACCTTGTTGCTCCGCTTGATGTGCACGTTGCGGGCGGCCTCCGGCAGGCCCAGCGAGTCCGCGAACGCCTCGAGGCGCCGCTTGATGACCGCGTCCGAGCGCGTGCTCGAGAACCGCACTTCCTGCTTCATCGCGTCCTCGAACTGGTAGTAGTCCCACAGCACCTGGCCAAGCGTCACGCCGAAATACGCCACGGCCGCGACGAGCAGCGTGGACGCCAGGCACCCCAGTGACGACTTGCCCGCGCGACGACTCACCATTGCGACTGTGCCCCCTCGATGACCTCGTTCACGATGCGATCTACGGCCTGCTTGCGTCCCGCTGCCTCCTCACTCTCCGCGTAGTCTCCGTCGCCGGAGACCCCTTTCTGCGTCCACAGCACCTTGCCGGTCGTCTGGTCGACGATTTCCACGTCCACGCGCACCTGCAAGCGGCGGCGCGCCGACGTGGCCTGGGCCGGGTTGGCGCTGAACGCCACCGGCACGTCCGTCTCGTAGCTGACGATCGTGCCGCGAACGACGGCACTGGCACGGTCCTCGGGGGCCTCGCGCAGGCCCAGGCGGGACGAAAACGCCTTGCGCAGCCCCTCGGCAAGCTCACGCTGCAGGTCGGTTGAAACTGTCTGGTTTTCGAACGGCAGGATGGCCACGGTCCTGATGTGGCCCGGCAACCCTCCGCCGTGCAGGCCGTAGCGCCAGAGGCATGC
>JAYEKC010000458.1:0-10236 GCA_034716715.1 Gemmatimonadota bacterium
GCCGGTGGCGCGCACCACGCCCTCGAGCGAGTCGGCGGAGCCCGCGCGCGCCAGGTATCGCCGGAAGCCTCCAAGCGAGTCGCCGACGAACTCGAAGCGCAGGGTGTCGGTGGTCGCGGGAACGGTGCCAAGCGCGCCCCGGGCGCGGAGGGTGCCGGCGACGGATTCGAGGCGCAGCGAGTCCACGCGCAGGAGCCCGTCGCCAAGCCCGATGGCCGCGGTCCCGCCGAACACCCGCACGCTGTCCAGGAGGGAGCGGTCCACGTCGAGTTGCGCCGAGCCAGCGAGGTTCGCGAGCGAGTCGCCGCGCAAGTCAATCGCGAAGCGGGCGTCCACCGCCGTGGCCGGCAGGCGATCGGTCGCGAAAGCGCGCCGCACGTTGAAGCCGTTGACGGCGCCACGGGCCGTCACGCCGAAGCCAGGCTCGAACGCGTCGAACCGGCCGTCCACCTGCAGCCGGCCGCCGTCGCCGGTGAGGTCGGTGCTGAGCGTGAAGTCCGAGACGTTGCCGCTCGCCCGCAGCGGGCCGCGAAAGTCGCCGCGCAGCGGGAGGGCCGGATACGACCGCGCAAGCGTTGACATCGAGAGGGGCAGCGCGACGGCATTGGCGTCGAACGCGACGAAGTCGTCCCCAAGCGTGACGCGCACCGCGCCCCGGAGTCGCGTCGGGGCGAGGGAGTCGCCGTCCACGTGCGTGATGTCGGCGTCGCGCACGCGCACGTCGGTCCAGATCGAGTCGAGCGTGGCCGTGCCCGACACGAGGCCGTTGAGGCGCGGGAAGTTCGGGTTGAGGAACTGCCCGGTGCGGAGGTCGAAGTGGTCCACGTCCACGGCAAAGCCGTGGAACTTCGCCAGCCCGGGGAACAGGAGGTCGAGTTCGCCATGGCCGGTGCCGCGGGCCGTCGCCCCGGGCACGTTCGCGTCCGCGAGCGCGAGGTCGGCCCGCTCCACCTGGAAGTGGTTGACGGGGCCGCCGGACGCCTGCACCCGTCCCGTGACGGTTCCGCGCCATGGATACGGAAACGGCGCGGTGTTCAGGGCCTCGAAGAACACGAAGTCGGCGGGGTCGAGCGCCAGGTCCACGTCGCGGACCTCGAGCACGGGCCCGCCCACGCCGAACGTCATGGCGCCGCGCAGCCGCGTGCCGCGCGTGCGCACGTCCATGCCGGTGATGACGTAGTCGGTGACGGACGGGTCGGCCCGCGACTTCACGTGGAGGTGCATGGCGCCACGGCCCACGCGCGGGATGGACGGAGAGACCCACGCGATGTCGGCGAGAGCGGTGGAGTCGCTCCGGAACCTGACGTCCCAGAACGTGTCGCCCGTGGGCCATTCCACCTTGCCGACGGCCGAACCGGCCGAGCCTGGCAGGGCGAACCGCTTGGCGTCTATCCACACGGTGTCGCCGCGCCACAGGGCCTGGCCGGTCAGCTCGCGGATCCTGAACGGCGGCGCGGTCTCGTCCACGTCGAGACGGGCGATGTCGAACTGCCGCCCGGTGCTGTCGGGGTCGCGGAACCGGAGGCGGGTGATGCGCGCGTCGAGGTTCCGCCACCGCCACGTTTTCTGGTACCCGCGCCGTGTGCCCTGCGACACGCGCCGGATGTCGTTCGCCGTGTCGGCGAGGTTGAAGGCGATCGCGCTGTCGCGGCGCGCGCCGGTGAGTGAGTCGTCGGGCGTCCACGGCTTCGACAGGCGGAACTCGGCACCGTCGAGCCGGACGTCGTTGAACACGATGCGGGCGCCGAACGCGCCGCGTGCCCGGCGAACGGGCGGGGCGCCATCGTCGGGGCCGACGGGGAAGATCCGGCGGAAGTTCCAGTTGCCGTCAAGCTCCTTGCGGATGATCAGCGTGGCGTGCCGCGCGGCGACCGACCGGAACAGGAACCGGCCGTCCGCGAGGTCGCGCGGATCGTAGTGGAGGGTGAGCGGCCCGGAGGCGACGAACACGGAATCGTCGGGACCGCGAAGCTCGAGCGAGTCGATCGTGAGGTCGGTGAGGAACGTTCCCGAGAGGCGCCCTACGTGGAGCCGCCCACGCAGCCCGCGGTTGAGCACGCGCGAGATCTGCGCGCGGATCCACTCCCGGCCGCCGTCGCTCTGGGTGGCGCCCACCAGCGCGCCGACGGCGCCCGCGCCAATCAGCACCATGGCGAGCGCACTCACGATGACGAGGAGCTGGCGGCGGCCCATGGTCAGAAGGCCTGCCCGATGGAGATGCTCGGCGTCAGTCGGCGCAGGAAGGCCGTGGACGTCGGCGGGACGAAGCTGCCCGGACAGGATCCCGCGGCCTGGCTCAGCTGGCCTTCGGCGTTCTGGGTCACGCGCAGCGTGTTACCCGGGCTGACGCAGAGGAGCGCGCCACCGGCCGCGATCGGCGTGTCGAAGTAGGAAGCCCCGGCCGGGCGTGCGTAGGCGTTGTACGCCACGTCGAGCCGGATGAAGCCGATGAGGGTCTTCACGCGGACGCCGGCGCCCGGTGTCCAGCGCAGCGAACTGAAGCCGAGGTTGAGGCCGGCGGTGCCGCGATTCCACACCTCCCCCGCGTCGGCGAACGCCGTCCACTGGAGGATCTCCGACAGCACGGGGCTCCGGAAGCGCGCCTCCAGGTTGGCGACCACGAGGGCGTTGCCGCCCGTGGGCACCGTGCGCTCGCCCGGCGAGCCCGACGCCGCGCGGAAGTAGACCGTATCAGCCGGGTTGGCCGGGTTGCCGCCGGGCACGCCGTTCGCGCGGACGGTGTCGTACGCGGCCGCGATGTACACGGCGGGCCCGAGCTCGTTCTGCGCGAACCCGCGCACCGTGGTGGGGCCGCCGGCGAAGAGGCGCTCGTGCGGCGGGACGTACAACGCGGCATTGGAGAACGACAGGCTCGGCCCGACCACGGCGCCCAGCCGCAGGCGCGCGGCCAGCACCACGCCATCGGCCGGGGTCGCGTACGCGGCGCCGTCGAGCAGCAGCTTGTTGAACTGGAGCGACGCGTCGCTGCCGAACAGGCGCGACGCCGTGCGCAGCTCGGCCCGCATCGAGCTCCCCCGGGTGGGATCCACGGGGTTGTCCGCCGTTTCGCGGCCGACGGCGAGGCTCACCACGGCCAGGCGCTGCGTGCGTTCGACCGATTCCCGGTCGGCCTGTTCGCACGCGTTGAACACGGCGCAGAGGAGCGCGGGCTGCGCCTCCGTGCGGCCGTACTCCACCGAGTATCCCACGGCCTGGGTGATCGCGCCTACGGACCGCGCGAGGGCGAGCGTGCCGCCGATGGGCGTCGTGCGGAGGAACGACTTGTACTCCGACCGGCGCTCGCTGTACACGGTGAGCGAGGGCGCGAAGTCGCGGAAGACGGCGGGTCGCCCGGCGGACGCGCCGACGTAGTAGTTGATGTCCTGGCTATAGGGGTCGGCCTTGGCCTGCGGGCAGAGGTCGGCGGCGCCCGTGAGCGGCTCGCCAATGCCGAGCTTCGAGACTCGCGCGTGCAGGTCGAGCCGGGCGGCGCCGCTGAACATGTTGTACTTCGTGACGTCGCCCGTCGCCCGGAAGCAGTCGAGCGTGCCGTACCCCGCCGCCGCCCGCGCCACGTTCATGTAGCCTTCGGCGAGGTCGAGGGTCACGCCCCGGTGGGACGAGTCCCCGGGCACGCTCGCCGAGTCGGCCACGACCGCCACCTGGTCGTACGCCTCGGTCTGGTACAGGCGCCGCTTGGCGCGCTCGAGACGCTCCTCGCTGTACAGGTCGCCGTCGGCGATGCCCGCCACCTTCAGGACCGACGCGTCGTCGATGCCCCGCGTGACCCCGCGCCGCGGCGTCACGACCACGCGCACCGGGCCGAGACGCACGCGCGGGCCCGGCCGCACGGCGAAGCGCACCGTGGCCGTGCGCGACGCGGTGCGCGTGTCGTACCCCACGAACACCTCGGCGTCGGGATAGCCGGCGTTGCGCAGCCGGCGCACCAGCGTGTCCCGCGTCGCCTCGATGGCATACTTGTCGAACGGGCCGCCCCGGGTGACCGCCAGCCCGCGCAGGAGCGCTTCAGCCTCCGGCAGTGAATCCGCGCCGCTCATCACGAGGTCGCTCACCCGCACGGGTGCACCCTCGCGTACGGCGAACGTGATCGCCACGCGGTTGCCGCCGAGCCGGGTGACCACGGTGTCCACCGTGGCCGCCGAATACCCGTGGTTGTGGTAGAAGAGGCGCAGGCGCAGCACGTCGAGCGCGAACTGGTCGCGGTCGAGGCACCGCCGCTTGCCGAGGACGCTGAAGTAGCGGCGTCCCCACGACGACGGCGTCGTGACGATGCCGGACTCGAGCGCCGCGTCGGAGAACGTTTCGTTGCCCGTGAAATCGAGCGAGGCGACCTCGAGGGATCCCGGGCCGCAGACGAGGTCCTGGGCGTGCGCAGCACCAGGCCACGCGGCGCCGGCAACGCCGGCGGCGACGGCCAGCGTGACGAGCCCCCGGAACCTCAATCGTCCTTCTGGCCGAAGATGGCGAGGTTCGACGAATGCCCCGGGTTCACCTTCTTGTCCGGATACACCCAGTGCACCGCCTGGTTCACCGCCGTGCACGCCTCGGCGAAGCCCGTGGCGATGAGCTTCAGCTTGCCCGGGTACGTCGTGACGTCGCCGGCCGCCCAGATGCCCGGCCGGCCCGTCTCCATCAGCTGGTTGACGGTGATCTCGTCGTTCGTGATGGACAGGCCCCAGTGCAGCAGGGCCCCCATGTCGCCCACGTACCCCAGCATCGGCAGCACGTGGTCGGCGCGCACGCGGCGCGTGGTCTTGGCCTTCACGTCCCGCAGTTCCACCTCGTGCATCGCGCCGTCGGCGGCGATCACGTCGTGCAGCTCGTGGAACGTCAGGATGCTCGTGCGCCCCGCCTGCGCGGCCGCCTGCACGTTGGTCACGGTGGCCGCGTGTGCCCGGAACCGGTCGGTGCGGTGCACCAGCGTCAGGCTCGCGGCGCGGCCGGAAAGCTGGTCGGCCCAGTCGAATGCCGAGTCGCCGCCGCCGATGATCACGACGTGCCGGCCGTCGTAGCGCGCCGGGTCGCCCACGGCGTACGAGACGCCCTTTCCCTCCCACGGGGCCGCGCACGCCTGCGGCAGCCGGCGCGGCGCGAACGCCCCGATGCCGGCGGCGATGATGATCGAGCGCGTCGGGAACCGGCCGTCGTCGGCGACGAGGTGGAACACGCCGTCGCGTTCCTCGAGCCCCGTGACGCGCTGCCCGCCGTGGAACGTCCCGCCGAACTGCGTCGCCTGCTCGTGCAGCGCCTTGACGAGGTCCTTGGCCAGGATCCTCGGAAAGCCGCCCACATCGAAGATCCACTTCTCGGGGTAGAGGGCGGTGAGTTGCCCGCCGGGATCCGGGAGGGCGTCAATGACCCGCGCGGTCGCCCCACGCATGCCTGCATAGAAGAGGCCGAACAGCCCGGTGGGGCCTCCCCCGATGATCGTGATGTCGCGAAGTTCGTGCTCCATGCAGCAGAAAATCGCCAGCGACGACACCGGCAGCAACCGTTAAATATCCGTCACCCCTGTCCGGCAGCCCGCCAACGGGTACCCCAATGACCGATTCCAACCAGACCATCGAGTACCTCGGCAAGTTCCGCCTCATGCGGCGCGTCGCGCGCGGCGGCATGGCCACCGTGTACGAAGCCGAGCAGGTGGGCGACCGCGGCTTCACCAAGCGCATCGCGCTGAAGGTGATCCACGACAAGTACGCCCGGGAACCCGAGTGGCTCCAGCTCTTCATCGACGAAGCCAAGCTGTCGGCCAACCTGGTGCACGGAAACATCGTCCAGATCTTCCAGTTCGAGGAAGTGGACAACCAGTTCTACATGGCGATGGAGTACATCCGCGGCGTGACGGTGCGCGCACTGATCGACCGGCACCGCGCGCTCGACGAGCCGGTGCCGCCGGGGATCGCCGCGTACATCGTGAGCCGCGTCTGCCGCGCCCTCGACTTCGCGCACAACTTCGTGGACGACCTCGGCAAGCGCCTCTACATCGTGCACCGCGACGTGTCGCCGGGGAACGTCCTGCTCACCTGGGACGGCCAGGTGAAACTCGGCGACTTCGGCATCGCCAAGGCCCGGACGATGCACGACCCGGCCGAGGCCCGGCGGCTCACCATCGGCAAGAAGCACTACATGAGCCCCGAGCAGGTGCTCGGCCTCAAGGTGGACTGGCGCACCGACATCTTCTCCACCGCCGTAGTGCTGTTCGAGCTGCTCGCGCGCGAGCAGCTCTTCCGCGAGATCGAGACCGAAGCCGCGATGGACGAGGTGACCATCGCGCCCACGCCCAACGTCGGGCGGCTCCTCCCCGACACGGACCAGGGGCTGTCGGGCCTGATCACCCTCGCCATCTCCAAGGACCCGATGCTGCGCCCCAACGCCGCGATGTTCGGCCTCGCGCTGGACCAGTGGTGCGCGCGCCAGCAGAGCATCGGGTCGCCCGAACGGCTGCAGGCGCACCTCGCGCGCCTCTTCCCCGCGACGTACAGCCCCCCGGTCGAGGCCCGGCACGATGGCGGATCCGCCTCCGGCGGCGCCGCCACCGGTGCCTGAGCGGAACCGCCGGCCTCCCCGCGCCGTAACTTCCCACTTCCCGCACCACACCTGACCGATGGCCCCCAAGATCTACACGAGAACCGGCGACGACGGCCGCACCGCGCTGTTCGGCGGCGACCGGGTGACCAAGGACGACGTCCGCGTTTCCGCCTACGGCGACGTGGACGAGCTGAACGCCGTGATCGGCGCGGCCCGGTCGGCCGAGATGATGCCGCGAATCGACGAGGTGCTCGCGCCGATCCAGCGCGACCTCTTCGCCATCGGCGCGCTCCTCGCGACACCCCACCCCGAGGAGCACCGCAAGCAACTCGAGAAGGCGCGCCTCACCGACCGCCGGATCGGGCAGCTCGAGCAGGCCATCGACGACGGCGAGGCGGAGCTCGAGCCGCTCAAGGCGTTCATCCTCCCCGGCGGCACGCCAAAGGCGTCGGCGCTGCACGTGGCCCGCACCGTCTGCCGGCGCGCGGAGCGGTCGGTCGTGCGGCTCCGCGCCGACGCCGACGTGCCGCAGATCGTCGTCGTGTACCTCAACCGGCTGTCGGACCTGCTCTTCGTGCTGGCGCGCGTCGCCAACCGGCGCGCAGGAGCGGGAGAAGTCACCTGGTAGGCGACGCCGCCGCGCCGGGCGTGGCCGAGCTGTCGCTGCACGGGTCGCGCGTCGTCGTGGGCGCCTCGCTCGCCGGGCCCGGCGCTGACGTGGTGCGGGAGGCCGCGGCCGGCCGGCGCGTGGCCCTCGTCACCGACACGAACGTCGCCCCGCTCCACGCGGCCCCGCTCGCCGCGCGGCTCCGCGTGGATGCCGCCGACGTGTTCGCGATCGCCCCCGGCGAGGCGGGCAAGACCCGGGAAGGCTGGGCGCGCCTCACGGACGCGATGCTCGCACGCGGCTTCGGCCGCGACAGCGTCGTGGTCGCCGTCGGGGGCGGCGTGGTGGGCGACCTCGCGGGCTTCGTGGCCGCCACCTACATGCGCGGCGTGCCCGTGGTCCAGGTACCCACCACCCTGCTCGCGATGATCGACGCCGCCGTCGGGGGGAAGACGGGCGTGGACGCGCCCGCCGGGAAGAACCTCGTGGGCGCGTTCCACCATCCGCTCGCCGTCGTCGCCGACCCGGCGGTCCTCGCGACGCTGCCGGGCGCCGAGCTGCGCAACGGACTCGCCGAGGCGCTCAAGCACGCGCTCATCACGTCGCCCGCCGAGCTCGGCTGGCTGCTCGACCACGCGCCGCAGGTGACCGATCCCGCGGCCGCGGCGTCGCGGACGATGGCGGAGCTGGTGGCGCGCAACGTGCGGATCAAGGCCGACGTCGTGCGGCGCGACGAGCGCGAGGGCGGGCTGCGCAAGATGCTCAACTTCGGCCACACCATCGGGCACGCCATCGAGGCGTCGGCCGACTACCGGCTGCCGCACGGCGCGTGCGTCGCCGTGGGGATGCGCGTCGAGGCGCGCGTCGCCGAGCTGGCCGGCATCGCGGCGCCGGGGCTCGCCGCCGCGGTGACGTCGGCGCTGGACGCGCTCGGCCTGCCGCGCACGCCGGGCGTGCCGGTGCCGCCCGCCGTGGTCACGGCGATGACCCGCAGCGACAAGAAGGCGAGGAGCGCACGCGTGGAATACGCGCTGCTCCGCGCCGTGGGCGAGCCCGCTGCGGCCGACGCGGGGTATGCCGTCGCGGTGGACGACGCCCACGTTGCCGCGGCCCTTGAGGAGTGCCTCGGCGGCCGGGTAGCGCGCTAGTCGAGCGGCACGGCGACACCGTGCGCACATATTTGTGATGCGAACGTAAGCGTCACCGGCACAACGACTTGTCCGGCAACGCCGCCATCCCCAGCGGCTGGCACGCGGCTTGGGTGTTGACCGATTCCGGCCCCGTACATATCGTGCGCGTCCCTGCGCTTGTGGGCGCTTGGGGCCGTGTCAGGCGAAGTCGCCGCAATCGGAAGTGCTACTACCCAAGCCTCCCGGGGTGTGTATGCAGCCAGCGAGTGAGTCGAGGAGCAGGTATTTCCGCTCGTCCCCCTCGACAGCGTTCGACCAGTACCTGCACGACATCCAGAAGCTCCCGCTCATCAAGGACCCGGCCGAGGAGAAGCGCCTCGCCCGGCTCGCGCAGAAGGGCGATGAAGCCGCCGCCGAGCGGCTCGTGACGGCGAACCTCCGGTTCGTCATCTCCTACGTGAAGAAATACCAGGGCCACGGACTCGACCTCTCCGAGCTGGTGGCAATAGGCAACGAGGGCCTCCTGAAGGCGGTCCGCAAGTTCGATCCCGACCAGGGCGTGAAGTTCATCTCCTACGCCGTGTGGTGGGTGCGCCAGGCGGTACTCAAGGCGCTCGCCGAGCAGACGCGCTCGGTGCGCATCCCGCTCAACCAGAACTCGCAGCTCATCCGGCTCTCGCGCGCCGAAACGATCCTCGGCCAGGTCCTCAAGCGCGACCCCACGGACCACGAGCTGGGCCGCCTGCTCGACGAGTCGGCGGACCAGGTGCGCGCATCGAAGCAGATGTCGGCCGGCGAGGTGTCGCTCGACGCCCCGGTGGATCGCAGCGACCGGGAGGCCTGCACGTTCGGCGAGCGCTTCGCCGGCGCCGACGGCGTGGAGATCGAGGACACGACCGACGTCAAGCTGATGCGCGAGACCATCGACCAGGTGTTCCAGCGCCACCTGACGCCGCGCGAACGGAAGATCCTGAACCTCTACTACGGGCTCGACAACGGCGCCGAGGCGATGACCCTCGAGAAGATCGGGGCGCTCATGGGCGTCACGCGCGAGCGGATCCGGCAGATTCGCGAGCGGGCCTTCGAGAAGCTGCGCCAGGCGCCCGAGGGCCGTGCCCTCGCGGGGTTCTGGGCCATCACCTGATCGACACGCGCAACGCCGCCGACCGCCCGGAATCGGTTCGCGAGCGTTGACTGGGAGGGCCGAGCGAAAGCTTGGCCCTTCCGCTTTAATTCCGGGGTGGACCCGCTCGTTGGGACGCTCTCCGCCATCGTCGGCGCGCGGCACGTGGTCGCGCGCGACGCCGAGCTCCTCGTGTACGAGAATGACGGGCTGCCGGGCTACCACCTGACCCCCCGTCTCTTCGTCGCGCCGGGCAGCCGCGACGAGGCGATCGCCGTGGTGCGCGCACTGGCCGCCGCCGGGGCCCCGTTCGTCGCCCGGGGCGCGGGCACGGGCCTATCGGCCGGCTCCCTCGCCGACGGGATCGTGATGGTCGGCATGCACCGCATGCGGCGCATCCTCGAAATCGACCCGCTGGCCCGGACCGCCACGGTCGAGCCCGGCGTGGTGAACGCCAACCTCACCCGGGCTGCTGCGCCGCATGGCCTGCACTATGCCCCCGACCCGTCGAGCCAGACGGCGTGCACCATCGGGGGCAACGTCGCCGAAAACGCCGGCGGGCCGCACTGCCTCAAGTACGGCGTCACCCTCAACCACGTGGTGGCGGCGACCGTGGTGCTCCCCGACGGCGAGGTGCTGCCCCTCGCGGCGCCGCGCGACGACGCCATCGGCTACGACCTGCTCGGCGCGTTCGTCGGGTCGGAGGGGTGCTTTGGCCTCGCCGTGGACGTGACCGTGCGGCTCACCCCGAATCCGGCGCGCATCTGCACGATGCTCGCCGACTTCCTCACGCTCGACGGCGCCGCAGAGGCGGTGAGCGCGATCAT
>JAYEKC010000459.1:0-10220 GCA_034716715.1 Gemmatimonadota bacterium
GCCCCGCGGCGTGGACGTCATCTTCGTCGACCTCGCCACCGGGCGGAGCCAGACGCTGGGCAACGTTGGCGACATCGCGTTCAACCGGCAGGGCGACCTCCTGGCCTACACCGTGGACGGCACGGTGGACGACGCCAACGGAGTGACCGTGATCGACCTCAGGACCGGGCGCCCGTATCCGCTCGACAACGACGCGCAGCGCTACGCGCGCCTCGCGTGGACGGCCGACGGCCGCGGCCTCGCGGTGCTGAAGGGGAAAGCCGTTCCGCGCATGCGCGAGCGGGCCAACGTGCTCCTCGCCTGGCCGGACCTGCGCGCCGCGCTCGCGGACGCTGCCGCCAGGCCGATGGTGCTCGACCCCGCGACGGCCGACGGATGGAACCGTGACTGGGTGCTCAGTGAGCGCGCGCCGCTCGCGTGGAGCGCCGACCGGGCGCGGGTGTTCTTCGGCGCCAAGGCCCAGGTGCCGCAGTCGGATACGGCACGCAAGCCGAGCACCGATTCCATCGCCGACGTGGACGTGTGGCGGACGAACGACACGCGCATCCAGTCGGCGCAGATGATCCGGGCCAACCAGGAGCAGAACTTCACCTATCGCCAGGCGTTCGACGTGGCGGCCGGCAGGTACGTCCACCTCGCCGACACGACGATGCGCGAACTCGACGTGTCGCTCGACGGCAAGTGGGCCGTGGGCCGCGACCAGCGCGACTACGTGAGCGACTGGAAGCCGGCCCAGGCCGACGTCTACCGCGTGAACACCGCGACGGGCGAGCGCACGCTGATGCTCAAGGGCCACGTCACCGACCGCGGCGGCGTCGTCGGCATCTCGCCCGACGGGCGGACGTTCCTCTACTGGAAGGACAACAGGTACCAGGCATACGACCTCGAGGCCGGCACGTCGCGCACGCTCGGCGGCGCGGCCGCGCCGAGCTTCATCGACACCGACGACGACCACACCGGCCCGCGTCCGCACTTCCCCGTGGTCGCGTGGGCGCCCGACGGCACGGGCGTGGTGGTGGAGCACAAGTACGACGTGTGGCTCCTCCCGGCAGACGGCTCGGCTGCGCGCAACCTGACGGCCGGCGCCGGGACGAAGGCGGAGGTGCGGTACCGCTGGGTGCGCACGGACCCGGTGGACGACGCCGATCCCCTGGCCGAGCGTCGCGCGAGGGAAGTGGACGTCGCGAAGCCGATGCTGTTCGCGACGTTCGGCGAGTTCACCAAGAAGGCCGGCTTCTCCCGGCTCGACGGCGGGAAGCTGACGGAACTCGTGTTCGACGACGCGTGGTACAGCACGCCGGCCCGCGCCGCGAAGGCGGACCGCTACCTGTTCACGCGGCAGACCTTCGCGGAGTTCCCGGACCTGCGCGTGGCGGGGCCCTCGCTCTCGGACGCGCGAAAGCTCACCGACGCCAATCCGCAGCAGGCCGAGTACAAGTGGGTGGCGGGGCGCGTGCTGTTCGACTACAAGGACAAGGACGGCCACAAGCTGCAGGGATTCCTCTCGCTGCCCGAGGACTGGGCGCCCGGGAAGAAGCTGCCGATGCTGGTGAGCTTCTACGAGAAGAACTCCCAGAACCTGAACCGCTACACGGCGCCGAGTTACATCACCGGAATGGGCGCGTTGCCGGTGGAAGCCGTGAGCCGCGGCTACATCACGATGTTCGCCGACGTGTACTACCACACGGGCTCGTCGCACTCCGACCAGCTGAACGCCGTGGAGGCCGCCACGAAGAAGGTGATCGAGCTTGGCTACGCCGACCCGAAGCACATCGGCGTGCATGGGCACAGCTACGGCGGCGAGGGCGCGGCGTACATCGCCACGCGGTCGAAGCTCTTCGCCGCGGCGGGGATGGGCGCCGGCGTGACCGACCTCTACACGGACTTCAGCCAGTCGTGGGGCTGGTCATACCAGGTGACGGGCGGCAGCGGCGAGAACGGCAACGAGTACTATATGTATGGCCAGGGCCGCTGGGGCTTTTCGCCCTGGGAGAAGCCCGACGTGTACCGGTCCGAGTCGGCCATCACGCACGTGCCCGAGGTGAGCCAGCCGATCCTCATCATGCACGGCACGGCCGACCCCACGGTGTCGTTCAGCGAGGGCATGAACTTCTACAACGCGCTCCGGTTCAACGGGAAGGAGGCGTACATGCTCGCGTACCCGGGCGAGGGACACGGGCTCCGCGGCCTGGCCAACCGGAAGGACCTGACGACGCGCTACTTCGAGTACTTCGACCACTTCCTGAAGGGCACGCCGGCGCCCAAATGGATGACCGACGGCGTGCCGTACCTATCGAAGAACCTGCCCACGGCGACGGTGGTGCCGTGAGAGTAGACAGATGACAGTAGACAGTAGACAGAGAACTGCTGTTTACTGTTTACTGTCTACTGGCTACTCTCTGCTGTCTACTCTCTGAACCGCAGGTCTACCGGGATTCCCTTGGTCCGCAGGCGGTCGAGGTCGGCCTGCAGCGCCGCCGGGATCGTTCCATACTGCTGCTGGAACGCCGCCACGGCCGCGTAGTCGCCATCGCCCTGCATGGTGATGATCTTCGCGGCCAGCGCGGCAAGCCCCGTTTCCATCTTCGGGAAGTCCACCGCGTACCTGCCGGTGGTCGAGTCGCGCGTGAACGCGCCCTGCTCCGAGAGGAAGTTGAACGACACGATGTTGGCCCGCCCGTGGGCGTCGCCGGCGCCGAACCGCATGGACCGGAAGAGGCTGGCGAGGAAGTCCACGTAGTTCTGCTTGATGTCCTCGCCGGGCAGGTCGCCGCTCGCGATCAGGCTCCGCACCATGTAGAGCCCCAGGACGTCGGCCTTCTCCTCCTCGAGCGCCGAGTACCGCTCCTTGAGCGCCTGCCGGACCGTCCCGGACCCGTTGATCGTGTTCTTGATGCCGAGCCCGTGCGCCACCTCGTGGAACATCGTGTTCTCGAAGAACGCGTCGAAGTGGATCATGCCCGCCTGGTCCGCCGCCACGAGCTCGTTCGCGATGGGCACGAGGATCCGGTCGAACTTCGCCCGGATGACGTTCTTCAGCTGGAGGCGCCGCGTCCCCTTGCGCAGCTGCACCTCCTCGTCGTTCGGCAGGTTGATCGCGATCGTCTTGCCGCCGATGTTCGCGCTGCCACCGTAGTAGAGCACGTCGTAGGCATTGAGGTCGGAGTCGGTGCCCGGCGTCTCCTTCTTGTACGTGGCGGGGACGGGAAGTCCGCGCTGCAGGCCGGGGAGGAAGGCCGCGAATCGCGCCAGCCGCTGGCTCCACGCCTTGTCCTTCACGAGGACGTACGACTCGTGCGACGCCTTGTACCCGAAGAGCCCGTCCTCGTACACCTCGATGGGCCCGATGACGATGTCGAGTGTGTTGGACTTCATGTCCATCCACGCGATGTCGCTCTGGCGGTAGTTGTCGGTGAGCAGCGCCTCGGCTCGCGCGGTGAGGTAGCGCTTGAGCCCCGGGTCATCGGCCAGCGCCGCCGCCTCGCGCAGCTTCGCCGACGCCGCGTCGTGGCCAGCCTTGAACGCCACGTGGTACGGCACCGCGACGAGGCGGCCGCCGCCGCCGCGCCGCACGAGCGTATACAGGTCCTTGAGCGAGTCGGCGTGCGCCTTGGGCCCCGCGGCCACCGCCTTCTCGAACTCCTCCTTCGTCATGTCGTGTGGGTAGAAGTTCGCCGCCGGCGGCTTGGGGCCCACGCCCGCCACGAAGGGCGAGTCGTTGGCGAGCCGGTCCCACGGCCCCGCGTTCACGCGGATGTACTCGCGCGTCACCGAGTCCGTCGTGGCCTTGAGCAACGAGTCGTACGCGGGGTAGAGCTCCTCGCGGAAGATCGGGTCCATGGTCCGGGCGGCGGCGATCAGCGCGGGAATCATCTGGCGCTCGCGTAGCGTCAGCACCGACGTGTCGGTGCTGAGCGTGACTTCCGAATACTGGGCGAGCCGCGCGGCGAGGCCGGCCGGCGCGCGCGTCGCGCCGCCTCCGTCGCAACCTGCGGCGCCGAGGCCAAGGGCGGCGACGGCCAGGGGTCGTGCGATGCGTTTGGGCATGCGTGAAACATACGAAAATCTGGTGGTACGAATCCGGTCACCCTCCTGCCGGTTGCGCTGACCTCCTGCCATTGTTCCGGCGTCCGCCGCAGGCCGCCTTCTGACGGAGACGTGACGGCGCAGTGACACACTCGGGCACCACCTCCGACGCTGTCCGCGTGAGCGCCCACGGACCCTTCATTCGCACGCTCGACGGACTGGCGCTGCTGGCGCGCGCCGGTGCGGATGCCGAAGAGCTGCTCGGCAGCGGCAAGCCGGCGGCCCTCATCGCGTACCTCGAGGCCTCGCCGCACCGCGAGGCCACGCGCGAGCACCTCGTGGACCTGCTCTGGGCCGACATGGACCCCACGGCGGGCCGCCACGCGCTGCGCCAGACCATATGGTACGTGAAGCGCAAGGCGGGCGATGCGGTGCTCGACACGCGCGACGACGTCCTGGCCCTCGCCCGCGGCGTATCGAGCGACCGCCACGCCTTCGTCGAGGCCGTCGAGCACGGACGGTACGCACGCGCCGTGGATCTGTATCGCGGCGAGTTCATCCCGCACTTCGGTGCCCCGGGTGCGGCGGCCTTCGAGCACTGGGCCGACCGCGAGCGCGATCACCTGCGCATGATGTTCAGCCGGGCCGGCGAGATGGTGGTGCGCGAGGCGCTGTCGGCCGGGAAGGCGCGCGACGCCATCGCGCTCGGCCGCCGCGTGCGCGACCTCGCCCCGCAGGTTGAGGCGAACTGGCGGCTCGTGCTCGAGTCCGTGGCCGCGGCGGGTGATCCCGTGCTGGCCGCGGCCGAGCTGGCGCGCGTGGAACAGATGCTTGCGGCGGACGATCGGGTCCCCGATCCGTCGACGCGGGCGCTCATCCGCGTACTCAAGGGCGCGCCACGGCACGGGGCGTCCGACCCTGCCGATGAGGCCGCGCGCCGTGACGTGGCGGGCGCGCTCGTCGGGCGCGAAGCCGAGTTCGCGAAGATCGTCGACGCGTACGAGCGGGCGGCGCGCGGCTTCGTGCACGTGCACGTGGAGGGCGCCGCGGGATTCGGCAAGACGCGGCTCGTGGGCGATGTGGAACTCCGGCTGCGCGCGGGCCGTGCGCGCGTCGTCGCCGTCCGCGCCGCCTACGGCGAGCGCGACATCCCCGGCGCCGCGAGCGCGCGCCTCGCGGTGGCGCTTGCGGCGCTCCCCGGCGCACGGGGCATCTCGCCGGGCGCGGCGTCCACGCTCGTGGCCCTCGCGCCAAGCCTGAGCAGCCAGTACAGCGCCGCCCCCGACGCGGCGACCGGTGACGACGCCATCCGGCGGCGATTCCTCGCCATCGCCGAGCTGGCGAGCGTCGTCAGCGAGGAGCGCCCGGTGGCGATCTTCGTGGACGACCTGCACTGGTTCGACGACACGTCGCGCCGGGTGCTTGCGGGCGTGGCGGGGCACCTGCAGGCCGAGCGCGTGCTCCTCGTCACGACGTCGCGCCCGCCGGCGCCCATGCGGCTTGGCGATGCCGTGTTGCGGCTGGCGTGCGACCCGCTCTCGGAAAGCGACATCCTGCAGTTCATCTCCAGCATCGGTCACCTGCCCGACGAAGCGTGGGCGGCATCCCTGCCGGGCGCGATACACGCATTCACGGGTGGCGCGGCGCTGCTGGTGGTCGAGACGATGGCGCTTGCAATGGAACGCGAGGTCCTTGCACTGCGGGACGCCGCCTGGCACGCTCCATCGCCCGGAGACCTGGCGTCGTTGCTCCAGGGGGAACGGGCGATCGTGCAACGCATCCGGGGACTCGACCGCGTTGCGGGATTCGCGCTCCGCCTGCTTGCCGCGGCCGGTGTGGCCGTGCCCGTGGGCGTCCTTGCCGCGGCGACGCGCCGCGGGGAGGCCGAAGTGGCCGTCACGCTTGGCCAGCTCGAACAGAAGGGCCTGGCCGTCCGCGTGGGCGAGGCGTGGATGGTCGTCCACGACGAGATCGGGTGGGCGGCGCTCGCGGCCACGCCCGGGAGCGAAATGCCGGGCGTGCACGCGGCGCTCGGTGCCGGGTTCGCCGCGAACGCCACGGAGACGGGAGAGTTCCCGGTTCACGCGGCGCGGCACCTCCTGCAGGGCGGGGCAACCGGCGAGTTGCGGGACTTCGTGCGGCGGCACGTCCGCGCCGCCCGGCGGGGCGGGGATGCGCGCACGCCCGCGGAGATCGTCGGCGACCTGCTCGGCCCGGATGCCCCGGCTGCCGCGCGGGACGATGTCGTGTCGAGCCTTGCGTGGTACGAGCGCCGCCCCGTCCGCTGGGTGGTGCGCGTCGCGGCCGCCATCGTTCTCGTGGTGGCCGGCGGCGCGGCGGCCGCGCTCATGCTCCCGGGGGCCGACCCGCCGGACGCGATGCTCGTCCTGAATGAGTCTTCCGGCCGGCGGATCGCCGTCCGGACGCTGGAACTGCGCCGAAACCGCTGGGGCACCGGCACGATCGTCGCAGGCGCGGGCCGCTTGCGGACGGTTGGCGAGGCCGTGGCGCGACAGTCCAGCGACAACATCTTCATGTTTCCCGACGGATCCGTGTCGTTCAGCAGCAACGTGTCGCGCCCCGGTGGCGTGTCGAGCGAGGCGTTCGTCCTCACGAGTTCCGGCGTCGAACGCCAGCTGACGGATTCGCCGGCGGACGACGGCCCTCCGCTGCCCTCACCAGACGCGAGGTTCGGGGTGTTCCAGACGGCGCGGTGGGATACCACCACGGACCACGGCGCCCTCGCCATCATCGACATGGCCAGCGGCGCCGTCCGCCGCCTGACGCATTCGCGCGCAATCGATGCGGAGGGCCACTGGTCTCCCGACGGCTCGCGGATCGCCTTCGTTCGCAAATACACGTCCGGGCGCCCGATGGACATCTGTGTCATCGCCGTGGACGGGACCGACGAGCGTTGCACCACGCCGAGTCGCCCGGGGACGTACGTGGCCAGCCTGCTGGCGTGGGATGGTGGCGCCACTGCCCTGATCCAGGCGGATTCGGGCGGATTCGAGCGGTTGGGCGCCATCAGCTTGGCAAGCGGCGCCGTCACGGTGCTCGATTCGACGCCGTCCACCGTGCGGACTGCGTCGCCGGACGGCCAGTGGGTGGCGTGCCTCTGCGCCGCCGCCGCGGGCGAACGGACCGCGTGGTACGTCCACCCGACGGCCGAGCCATCCCACAAGCGCCTCATTGCCGGCACGGCGCAAGGTAGGCAACCCGCCTCGGTCGAAATCGTGGCGGCCCGCGGAGCGCCGTACGTCGACACGCTCCGGATCGCGTCGCCCCCGGATGCTCACGTGGGCCTCGACCTGCAGCTCGAGGCCGAGGCGGTGGACCAGCGAGGCCATCCCATCGCACTGCCTTACGTACGGTGGAGCGGACTGGACAGCACCGTCGCGCGGGTTTCCGCCTCCGGCATCCTCACCGGTGTGCGCCCGGGTCGGGTGCGCGTGGTGGCGTCGGCCGGCGGCTGGCGCTCCGATACGGCCGTTGTGCTGGTGTCCGCGCCCCGGCACCGCATCGTGCTGCAGGAAACGTGGAACGACCCGGAGACGCGCTGGATCTTCTACGGCGAGCCGCGGGCAACGGTGGTCACCACCAGCGAGGGCCGCGCCATGTGGAACAACGGCGACGGGCGTTACACGAGCGGGGTGGTCCTTCGGCAGCAGCTTTCCGGGACGACCGGGGTTGGCCTGCGGGCGTGGACGCAGCTGCGGTTGACGCAGTTGCAGTGGCAAGTCGTGGCGATCACCCTCCAGCCCAACGAGCCGACACGGCGCCTGCGCGCGTTCAACCTGGAGATGGGCACGTTCACAGACAATGGTCCCCGCGGCGCATTCGCCCAGGTTGCCCTGCCGGCCGGAGAGGGAACACCGGGCGACCAGAGAATCCTCGTGAGCAGCGCGAAGGACACGCGACCCATAGAGGCACGCGAACTCCTGGACGGCCGATGGGCACGCCTCGACCTTCAATGCTTTCCGGACGGGCGTTGCGCCGTCGCCGTCGAAGGACGCGTCGTATGGTACGGCGAAACCCCCTCGCCGGCCCCCGACTCCGTCCGTGTTCACATTCAGGGGGCGTCCGTGGGCACGATGGTGCTCGTCGGGAGGTTCGAGGCGTGGGAAGGAATTCGCGACGATGTCGACTGGAGTGCCACGCCGGTGTCCGTGGCGGAGGCCGTACGGCTGAGTCGGTCCCGCCCGCGGGCCACGGCACCCCGCTGATTCGAAGTCTCGGCGCCGGGCCGCCCCGGGACGAGCCGGCGGCGGACTCTTGCGATACGCGGTACGCGGGTCACCTTCCAGCGTCCCTCGCCGAGGTCTCCCCGCGATGACCGCCCCCGCGTCGCGCCGCTGGCCCCACTGGTACACGGTCGTGCTGCTGTGCGGCGCGGCCGTGTTCATCTCGTACATCGACCGCACCAACATCTCCGTCGCGGCGATCGCGATGCAGGCGCAGTTCGGCTGGACGGAAACGGTCAAGGGCTACGTCCTCTCGTCGTTCTTCGTCGGGTACGTGCTCCTGATGGTGGCGAGCGGCGCCCTCGCCAACCGGTACGGCGGGCGCATGGTCCTCGGCGTCGCCGTCCTCTGGTGGTCGCTCTTCACCATGCTCACGCCGCCGGCGGCCATGCTTGGGCTCCCCGCGCTCATCGCCACGCGCATCGCGCTCGGGCTCGGGGAGTCCGCCGTGTTCCCCGCGTCCATCAACATGGTGGGGCGGTGGGTGCCCCGGGCGAGCCGGTCGAAGGCCGTGGCGCTGTTCTCGAGCGGCCTCTCTCTTGGCACGATGGTGTCGCTGCCGATGACGGGCTGGCTCGTCCGCGAGTTCGGCTGGCCGCTGCCGTTCTATGTGTTCGGCGCCATCGGGCTCGTCTGGGCGTTCTACTGGTTCGGTCGCGTGCGGGACGGGAGGTCGCCCGAACTGGAAGCCGAGGCGGAGCCCTCCGTGGCCAGCGCGCCGCGCACAATCCCGTGGGCGCAACTCCTCGCCACGCCGGCCGTGTGGGCGATCGTCGTCGCCCATTTCTGCAGCAACTGGTCCCTCTACGTGCTGCTCGCCTGGCTGCCGAGTTACTTCAGCCGGACCTTCGGCGTGTCGCTCGCGGGCGCCGGCGTGCTCTCGGCGGCCCCGTGGTTCGCATACTTCGTGATGGCCAACGCTGGCGGCGCGTGGGCCGACCGCATGATGGCGCGCGGCCGCTCGCCCACCTTCGTACGGAAGTTCATGCAGATCACCGCCTTGGTCGGTGCGTCGGGGTTCCTGCTGCTCTTGCCCCTCGCGCCGAGTGCGGCCGCGGGCACGGCCATCATGTTCGGCGCGTGCGGCACGCTGGCGTTCTGCCTCTCGGGGTTCGCGGCGAACCCGTTCGACGTGGCCCCGCGCCATGCGGACGTCGTCTGGGGCATCAGCAACACACTGGGCACCGTGCCGGGAATCGTCGGGGTGGCCGTGACCGGCTGGCTCGTGGACCGGACCGGCAGTTTCAACGCCCCGCTGGTGCTCACCGCCGCCGTTGGGGGCGTGGGAGCGGTGGTCTACGCCGCGATCGGCTCCGGCGACCGGAAGGTGGCCTGAACTACCACGCCAGCCGCAGGCCGCTCGACACCGAACGGCCGGGCAGGATCGTGACGTTGTCGGGCTCGCCGCGCTGGTAGTCGAGCAGGTTCTCGCCAGAGAGCCTGAGGCCAAGGCCCTTCGACAGGCGCAGGGTGAACGATGCGCTCAGCATCGTGTTGCCCGGGTACTCGCGCCAGTAGCCGCGGAGGTCGGCGCCGTACAACGGTGCGGCGGCGCGCTTGAATCCCGTGTACGCCGTGGCGAGCGCGAGCCGGTCGTAGTCCACCCAGTCTGCGGCACGAGTCGCGGTCACCGACAGTGACCACGCGGCCGCGAGCCACGTGGCCGACCCGGCGATGGTGGACGCGGGCACGTCGAGCATCCGGTCGCCGGGCTGGAGATCGCCGGTGTAGCCGGCAGCGGTGGACCGCACCCGGCTGTCGACCGTCGACCACGCACCCGAGAGCGCGAGCGGGCCGGCTCGCCACGTGGCCTGCGCCTCCCACCCGCGATTGCTGATGGCGCCGACATTCTGGTACCGGAGCGACAGGCGCGACGGCGCGCGCGGCGCGCTCGCCGAGTCGGGCACCACGACCTGCTGGATGAGCCCCGACGCCAGCTGGTCGAACCGC
>JAYEKC010000460.1:0-1987 GCA_034716715.1 Gemmatimonadota bacterium
GTGGGCATCGGCCTGTGTCCGGGCATCGATCCCGAGGAGCGGCCGGCGGCGCTGTCGGAGGGCGAGGCGCGGCTGATGGCGAACGCCGTACGCTGGGCGGGCGCGGATGACGCGCAGGACTACGCGCTGGTCGTGGCCCCGGATGTGATCGAGCTGAATGTCCCCGAGGATGACATCGCGCTGACGCTCAGCGCCGTCGCCACGTCCACGGAGGCGCCGGCGGAGGTGACGGTCGGCGTGACGCTGCTGGACGAGCAGTTCGAGCCGGTCGAGTCGGTGGAGGCCCGGCGCGTCACCGTGCCCGTCGGCGCCTCCGCGCAGGTCACGCTGGACGCGGCACAACTCGATGACGGACTCTACCACCCGGCGGTGCGTCCGCCGGGATCAGATACGCCGGAGGTGGTGGCCACCGTGCAGAATCACGCGGGCTTCGCGCGCTTCGCCGATTCGCTGCCCGGGGCGGACTTCGAGTGGGCGTGCATGAACGTGCACAGCCCCGGAGGGCTTAAGACGGAGGAGGAGATCGCGCTCATGGCGCGGCGGGCGAGGGAGATGAACTTCGACGCGGTGCTCTTTGACGCCAAGCCGCCCAGCGCATACCTGTACTACGACACGCAGATCGGCGAGAAGGCGCCCGGCTTCGAGGACATCGATCCGCTGGAGCTTGCGGTGAAGTACTGCCACCAGGAGGGGCTGCAGCTCCTCGTGCAGTTCTGCACCTTCCGCGAGGGCACCGCCGACGAGCCCAGCAAGTTCATGCGCGAGCACCCCGAGTGGGCCGACTGGAATCCCGGCGACGGCCCGGACCTGTCCGAGCACGAGCACGGCGTCTTCGGCTGCCCGGATCGACCCGAGGTGCGGGCGTATGAGCTGTCACTCATGCGGGAGATGGCGGAGAACTATGACATCGACGGCTTCAGCTTTGATTACATCCGGTACAAGAACGATCGCTGGTGCGTCTGTCCCTTCTCACAGGAGCACTTCCAGCGATGGTGGGAGGACCACCCGGAGCTGGGCGAGGCCGAGGCGCGCGCAAAGCATGCTGAGGAGCAGATCGTCAGCTTCACGTGGGAGGTGCGGGAGATGCTGGATGAAGTGAAGCCCGACGCCATCCTGCACGGCTACTGCCACCCCGCGTGGGCGAACCGCTTCCCGCTCGATTACCTGTCATTCCGCGCCTCAGCCCACTGGACGCAGCCGGGTCGCGGCGGCCCGTGGCCGCTGGAACGCGTTCACGAGGCATCGCAGCGCAACGTGGAGCTGGCCGATGATCACGTGGACTTCATGCGGGCGGCGCCCATGGCGGACACGGGTTACTACCCGAATCACAAGCCCGCCGAGCGCTTCCGCCGCGAGCTGCGACTGATCGCCGATGGGGGCTCGCCGGCGGTGATGATCTACCTGTACTCGACCCTCAAGCGCGCGCCACAGTTGCGCGAGGTCATCGCCGAGGAGCTGGCCGACTGAGCGCCCCGGCCCCAGCCCGACGCCGCCGCGACGCGCCTGGCTCGCACGCGGGTGATAGGGAGGGGCGCGGCCACCCGGTGGCGAACTTAGCCGCCGGCGAAGGTGTCAGCGAGCAATCGATGCGCGATTCACAGGAGGCGACGATGGCTGTGCGAACAGAATCGACGATGCGAGCGTGTGCTCTCGCCGGCATTGTGCTGGCGATGCTGATGGCGGTTGTGTTCATCTCCGGCTGCACGCAGCAGGCGCAGGACGGAGAGGGTCCGCTCATCGAGCCGACGCCCTCCGAGCAGCCCGTTCCTGACGAGGGGACCGAGGCGGCGGGCAACGCAAGTGACGAGGGGTCCGGCGATGGCACTGAGCCGGCGGAAGAGGCGGACGACGAGGCCGCTGAGCCGGCAGACGAGGAGAGGGACGCGGAGGAGGACGAGGACGTGGCCGACGCGACGACGGTAAAGATAGAGACGGGCAAGGGCACGATGACCGCCGAGCTGTACACCGAGAAGGCGCCGATCACGGC
>JAYEKC010000461.1:0-1985 GCA_034716715.1 Gemmatimonadota bacterium
CGTCGAGCGCCGCCCCCCGCAGCCAGCCCTCAGCGAGCGCCTCCGGCAGCGCCGATTCCTCGAGCGTCTGCCCGCGCCCGGCGTTGAGCAGCACGGCCCCGCGGCACCTCGCGAGGAGGTCGCGGCTGAACAGATGATGGGTCGCGGGCGTGATGGGCAGCGTGAGCACGATCCAGTCGGCGTCGCCGACGAGCGCGGGCAGCTCGGCCACCGGGTGCACGGCCGTGAAGGTGGCGTCGGGCGCCGCGCCGGCGCGGAAAGTGTCGGTGCGGGAAACACCGGTGCGCGACACGCCGGTCACGCGCACGCCGAGGGCGGCGAGCGATCGCGCGACGTGCGTGCCCACGTCGCCCGCGCCGACGACGAGCGCGCGCGTGCCCGCGAGTCTCGCGACGTCGCGGGGCGCCCATTGCCGCTCGGCCTGCGCGCGCGCGAGGTCGGGGAGCTGCATCTGGAAGGCGAAGATGCGAGCCACGGCCCACTCGGCGATCATCGGGCCGAACGATTCGCTCGTGCGCGTGAGCAGGATCGCGGGCGCCAGTCCCGGCGGGGCGAGCCAGGCGTCCACGCCGGCACCGGTGCAATGCACCCAGCGCACGCTGCCCATGCCGGCGGCCGCCGGCGGGCGCTTGAACCCCACGTACGCGTCGGCCCAGTCGAGGTCGGCGGCGGTCACCTCCCCCATCGGCGCGCCGCGCACCTCAAGTGCCGGCCGGGCCGCGCGGATGCGAGCGGCGATGGCGGCGTGGAGGTTGGCGCCGATGACGACGCGGCGGGGCGGGGGCGGGGCGGCGGGCGAGCCGGCCACTACCGCGCGTTCCACCCGTTCACCGGGCCGCCGTTGAAGAACGCGGCCGGCGTCATCACGCCGTCCTTCTTGAACACAAGACCGTTTTTCATCACGAACCGTACGTCGCGCAGTGCGTCGATGCTCTGCAGCGGGTTCCCGGGCACCGCGATGACGTCCGCGTAGTAGCCCACCTTGATCGGTCCGCGCGACGCCTGCGTTTCGGCGCACTCGTATCCCGTGACCGTCATGGCGCGGAGGATGTCCGGCGCGGGGATGCCGGCGGCCTTCCACGTCTCAATGAACTCGATGGCCACCTCGCCGCGCGTCTTGCCCGGTACGTAGTAGTCGGCGTCGGTGCTGAACGTGAGCGGCACCTGGTTCTGCCACGCGTTGCGGAGCATGTCCACCGTGAATTGGTAGCGCTGCTGGGTGGTGTGCCCGGTGAGCGAGATGGGCGTCTCGGTGCCGGCGCGGAAGATGTGCTTCTGCGCCATCACCTTGTGGATGGAGTCGGTCATCCCGCGGTCGTGCGCGATGCTCCAGATGCCGGCGTCCACCGCGCGCCGCGCGCCGTCCACCGTCTGCACGTGGCCCTCGACCTTGAGGCCCGCCTTTGCCGCCTCGGCGATGAACAGGCGAATCTCGTCCGCCGTGTAGCCCCACGGCTTGCAGTCCACGCAGATCTTGATCACCCGCGCGCCGAAGAGTGCGTTCTGTCGGACGGCCTTGATGATCTCGTCGCGGGTGTCGGCCTCGAGGTACTCGGGATAGACGAGCTTCTTGTCGATCGCCATCTCCGGCGTGGGCGAGAACTGCCCGCCGAGCCCGCCGATGATGAGGCCGCTGGGAATGATCGTGGGCCCGGGCACCCAGCCCTGCTCGATGCCCTTCCGCAGCGCGATGTCGGCGTAGTTGCCGTTGTTCCCCATGTCGCGCACGATCGTGAAGCCCGACGCGAGCATCTGGATGCCGTTCGACACCGCCTGAATGGCGCGGAGCGGGGTGTCGTCGAGCACGTACGTCAGGTAGTAGATGTTCCGCTCGGGGTCTTCCTTGTACGTGAGCGCGTGGTGGTTGTGCGCGTCCACGAGCCCGGGCAGCACGGTCTGGTTCGAGAGGTCGATCACCTGCGCGCCCGCGGGAATCGCGACGTTCGGGCCGATCGCCGTGAAGCGGCTGTTCTGGACGAGGATGA
>JAYEKC010000462.1:0-10129 GCA_034716715.1 Gemmatimonadota bacterium
TCGCGGTCGCCGCCGCCGTGGCCCTCGCCGCCGCCGCGCCCGCGCGCCACGCCGCCGCGCAAGCCCCCGGAACGGCCCTCGACCTGTACGCCACCCCGGCGACGCTCACCGCGCGCCACGCCGCCGTTGATCGCCTCGACGCAGCCGTGAAGGCCGCGATGAACCGGGTGGGCGGCCGCAGCACGTGGGGCGTCCTGGTCGTCTCGCTCTCGTCCGGCGACACGCTCTTCGCGCGCAACGCCGATACCATGCTCGCCCCCGCATCGACGATGAAGCTGTTCACCTCGGCGCTCGCCCTCGACCGGTTCGGCCCGGATGGGCGCTTCGAAACGCTGGTGCTGCACACCGGCACGGTCAACGGCGGCGTGCTCGACGGCGACCTCATCCTGCGCGGCGCCGGCGACCCGTCGCTGGGCGGCAGCGGGTGGGACCCGGACGATGCGGCGCCGATGGAACGCCTCGCGCGCGCGATCGCCGCGAGCGGCATCACCCGCGTCACCGGCGCAGTGGTGGGCGACGCGTCGGCGTTCGACGACGGCAAGGTGCCCGATGGCTGGGCCCGACGAAACCTCCAGCGGAAGTACGCCGCCCGGGTGTCGGCGCTGTCGTTCAACGAGAATCGGGTGGCCGTCCTCGTGCGACCCGACGGAAAGGCCGCCGCCATTTCGTTCCGCCCCGCGGCGACCGGCATCGACGTCGACAACGCCGTGCGCGTCGTGCGGGGGAGCCGCGGCGGCAGCATCCGTGTGGTACAGGATTCGGCGCAGGGCCGGCTCAAGGTCAGCGGCTGGATCGGGGCGCTGAGCGGAACGCGCAGCTACGCGGTGATGGTCGAAAATCCGGAGCTCTTTGCTGCCGGCGCGTTGCGCGCCGCGCTTGGCAATGCAGGCGTGGCCGTGGATGGCCCTGCCCTGGTGCGCCAGCCGGCCGCCGACGCGGCCCCGCTGGCGGCCCTGCCCTCGCCGTCGCTCGACCAGCTCGTGACCCGCATGAACGGGGAGAGCAACAACCACTTCGCCGAGTTGCTGTTCCGCAACGCCGCGCTCAGCGTCGCCGACCGCGGGTCGGCCGTGACCGCGAACTCGCTCCTCGGGCAGTTCCTCGCCGACAAGGTGCTCGCGGATTCCGCCGCGGTGTTCGCGGCCGACGGCAGCGGACTCTCCACGCTCGACCGCGCGACGCCGCGGGCGATGGTGCAGCTGCTCGACTACGCCCGCCGGGCGCCCTGGGGCCAGGTCTTCGAGCAGTCCCTGCCCGTGGCCGGCCAGACCGAAACGCTCGCCCGCCGCATGCGGCGCACCCCGGCCATGGGGAATCTGCACGCGAAGACCGGGACGACCGATGTCGTGGCGTCCCTCGCGGGCTACGTCACCGCCAACAACGGCGAGAACCTGGCCTTCTCGATCATCTACAACGGCGACAACCGGTGGCGCGCCAAGGACTCCATCGACCGCATCGGGGTCGCGCTGGCGAAGTTCTCGCGGTAGTCGTCCCACCGCCGTGCGCGTCCTGATCACCGGCGGTACTGGCCGCCTGGCTGCGCACGTTCTCGCCACCGCCGCTCCCGACGTATCATGGCGCGTGCTGAGCCGCCGGCCGCAACCCGGGCCGCACGAGGCGGCGGTGGGCGACCTCGTGACCGGGGCAGGCATCGCGGACGCCGTGCAAGGGATGGACGCGGTGCTGCACCTCGCGAGCGACCCCACGCGTCCCGCCGACGACGTGCGGAGCGCGGAACAACTGGTCCGGGCAGCCGCGGCGGCGCGCGTGGGACACTTGCTGTTCCTCTCGATCGTCGGCGTCGATCGCATCCCGTATCCCTACTACCAGGCCAAGCTCGCGGGGGAGGCGATCATCGCCGGCGGCGCCGTGCCGTGGACGATCCTGAGGGCGACGCAGTTCCACTCGTTCGTCGACTGGCTGCTGTCCCGCACCCTGCGCGTCCCGGGCCTGATCCTGGTGCCGGCCGGCATCGCGGTGCAGAGCGTCGCCGACGGCGAGGTCGCGGAACGCCTGGTCGGTGCGCTTCGCGCGGGGCCGGCGGGCCGCGCGAGGGATTTCGCCGGGCCGGAGATCCTGGCCGCCTCGGTTGTGGCGCGCGCGTGGCGCCGCGCGCGGCGACTTGGCCGCGCCGTCGTCCCCGTGCCGATCTCGGGTGCGGTCGCCCGCGCGTTCCGCACCGGCGCAAACACAGCGCCCGACGGCGACCGCGGCCGCGAGACCTGGAGTGACTGGGTGCGCCACCGGTACGCCGTCCCGGGCGCCTGAGCCGCGCGTCCGGCCGCCCGCGGCAGCGGTACCTTTGCGAAATTGGATTCTACTTGTCACCAGGCAGGGAGCAGCCGATGCCGAGCAAACGGAAGAAGAGGGCAGTGGCGTCCGCCCGTACGCGGAGCGGGCCTCGGCCCGCGGCAGGCACGTCGCGCAAGGGGTCAGGATGGACGGACGAAGAGCGGGCGGCGATGCGCGAGCACGCGCGTGAGGTTCGCGCCGCAGCCACACGGGGCAAGGGCGACCGAGAGGCCGGCGAGCGCGACGTGCTCGCCAAGATCGCCGCAATGCCGGAGCCCGACCGCACGATGGCGCGCCAACTCCACGAGGTCATCGGCGAGGTGGCGCCCACCCTGATGCCACGCACCTGGTACGGCATGCCCGCCTACTCGCGCGATGACCAGGTGGTCTGCTTCTTCCAGGACGCAAACAAGTTCAAGGCGCGCTACGCGACGCTCGGCTTCAGCGACAAGGCGCGTCTGGACGAGGGCGCGATGTGGCCGACGTCCTTCGCCCTCAAGGAACTGACGCCGGCGACGAAGGAGGCCGTCCGCGCGCTCGTCAGGCGCGCCGTGGGCTGACCGCGCCTGCTACCGGAACCCGAACAACGGCGGGAAGAGCACCACGACGATCGCCGCCCAGGCCGCGTAGATCGGCAGGTAGCCGGTCTGCCACCGCACGAGCCGCTCGAACGATCCCCGCCCGCGCAGGAACCGGACGTACAGCACCGCCGACCACGAGAGGTTCACGAGCAGGATGACGTTCTCGCCCAGCGCCGCGACCCGGTTGGGCGAGAAACCGAACTCCGAGATGCGCGCGCCGATGGCCCACAGGGCTACCGTGTCGGCGAGGAGCGCGCTCACCACCAGCACGACCTGCAGCACGTCGAACGGACCCGCCGGCGCCCGCGGGTCGCGGGCCGAGATCGAGTACAGGAGCAGCGCGAGCACCACCACGAGCACGAGGTCGAAGCCGATGAGCACGTCGCGCTCGATGTTCACCCCGCGCCCGGTCCAGACGAGCGTGCCGAGGAACGCGATGAGCGCGGCGGCGAACATCGGCGTGAAGATCCGCGTGAGCACGGGCGCCATGTTCTCGATCACGCTCTGCTTGGCCTCGACGAGCCACGCGGCCACGAGCACGGCGCCGGCCGCGCCGCAGGGCACGAGCCACTGCTGGATGAAGTACTGCGGGTTCATGCCCGCGGCCTGGAACATCAGGGCCGTGAACGCCGTCAGCACGCCGCCGCCAAGGGCGATGAGTGCGTAGTAGATCAGGAGCTCGCCGGAGAACCGTACAAAGTCCATCCGTCGCTCGCTCTCGCCCCAGCGGCCGCCGGCGTAGGCGACGCCCACGGCCAGCCACAGGGCGATGGGCAGGTGCAGCGCACTGAGGTGCTCGATCGAGCTGCGTGGAACGTACGGATAGGCGTTCGCCACGATGATCGCCACCACGAACGCTCCCGCAAGCCATCGTAGCGTGCGCGACGCCAGCTGACGCTTCCACACGAAGTACGACGTGAGGGCCGGCAGCACGAACAGCGCCATGTTGCGGGCAAAGAAGCCCTCGTCGCGGTCGAAATCGAGGCCAAAGGTGGAGGGCGCCTTCACGAGCGCCGCCGCGACCACGCCGAGGCCCACGGCCACGACCGCGTCCTGCCGAGCGCGCGCGGGCGCCTCGGGGGCATCCGCCGGCGCCGCGACCAGCTGCTTCCACAGGCGGTCCGAGTGCTCGCGGGCGAACTCGCGCGACAGGGCGTCGAGCTCGCCGATGCGCTTCACCGCCACGAGGAATGCCTCGTCGGGCGACAGGCCCGCCTTCCCGAGCCCGGCCACCTGCTCGCGCAGGTGGTCCTCGAGCTCGGCGACGTCCACCGATTGAATCGACTGCCGGCGCAGCACGTACATGCGCCACTGGCCAATCTGCTCCTCGAGCGCCGGGTTCGTCGCCGGTTCCGCCATGGTCAGCCTCCCTCGGGCAGCAGCATGGGCCGCCGCAGTAAACCCGCTGTCGCAACGGCCACCCTGCCGCCGTGCGCCCCTCCGGCCAACACCGCGACCGAACGCCAGATGTTCCGCAGCGTGGCGTCCACCGCCTGCCACTGGCGGCGCTCCTCGGCGAGCTGCGACCGACCGTCGGCCGTGATGTGGTAGTACTTCCGCTGCCGGCCGCTCTCCGCAAGGGCCCATCGCGCCTTGACGTAGCCCAGCCGCTCGAGCCGGTGCAGCACCGGGTACAGCATCCCGTCCGTCCACTCGATCCGTCCGCCCGACAGCTCTCGAACGCGTTGCAGGATCGCGTACCCGTAGCTGTCGCCCTCCGCGAGGATGGCCAGGACGATGGGCGTCGACGACGCCGCGGTGAGGTCCTTACTGATCTCCACGCGGCCTCGCGGCGCGCCGGCGACGTGGTGTTCGGGACGAATACATAGGAGAGCTATATACCCTATAGTGCTATGTATGGCAAGACCCGCCAGTACTCCACGTAGCTTGTGCCGGGAAATCCGATGCCGACCTCGAACCCCCCGAACACCGTCGACGGCGAAGCGGCGGCCCCCCGGCAGGCCACCGGCCGCCGCGCGACGATCCTGCTCACCGGCGCCACCGGATACGTTGGCGGGCGCCTGCTGAGCCGCCTGGAAGCGCTGGGGCACCGCGTCCGTTGCCTGGCCAGGCGGCCGGAGGCGCTGGCCGGCCGCGTCGGTCCGGGTACGGAGGTCGTCCGTGGCGACGTCCTCGACCGCGCCGGCCTCGACGCCGCGCTGCAGGGCGTGGACGTGGCCTACTACCTCGTGCATTCGATGGGCTCGCCCGCCGCGTTCGAGGAGGCGGATCGCCGCGGTGCGGCGAACTTCGGCGCGGCGGCCCATGCGGCCGGGGTGCGCGGCATCATCTACCTCGGGGGGCTGGGCCGCGAGGAGGAGGACCTCTCCCCCCACCTGCGCAGCCGCCAGGAAGTGGGCCGCCTGCTCGCGGCGCCAGGCATTCCCGTCCTGGAGTTCCGGGCCTCGATCGTGATCGGCTCCGGAAGCCTCAGCTTCGAGATGGTGCGCGCGCTGGTGGAGCGGCTCCCGCTCATGGTCACGCCCCGCTGGGTGCGTGTGATGGCCCAGCCCATCGCCATCGAGGACCTGCTCGAGTACCTCGTGGCCGGCCTTGCCCTGCCGCCGTCGGAGTACCGCGTGTACGAGATCGGCGGCGCCGACGAGGTGTGCTACGCGGACATCATGCGCGTGTACGCGCGCGAGCGCGGGCTGCGGCTCCGGATGATTTCCGCGCCGGTCCTCACGCCGTACCTGTCGAGCCTCTGGCTTGGCCTGGTGACGCCGCTGTACGCGCGCATCGGCCGCAAGCTGATCGAGAGCATCATCCACCCGACGGTGGTGCGCGACCACTCCGCCCTGCAGGCATTCGACGTGCGGCCGATGGGCATCGAGCGGGCCGTGCGACGCGCGCTGTTGCTGGAGGAGCGGACCATCGCCGAGACGCGCTGGTCGGACGCCCTCTCGTCGGCCGGTGAATCGCGGCCGTGGGGTGGCGTGCGGTTCGGCACGCGGCTCGTCGATTCGCGCGTGGTGACCGTCGACGTGCCCGCCGATGCCGCGTTCGCGCCCATTCGCGCCATCGGCGGAGCCACGGGCTGGTACGCGTGGAACTTCCTCTGGCGGCTCCGAGGATACCTTGACCTGCTCGTCGGGGGCGTCGGCACCCGGCGCGGTCGCCCCGACCCGGCGACGCTTCGCGTCGGCGACGCGGTGGATTTCTGGCGGGTCGAGGCCATCGAGCCCGGACGCCGGCTGCGGCTCGCCGCCGAAATGCGCCTGCCGGGGCGCGCGTGGCTCGAATTCGAGGTGACGGGCACGCCGAAGGCGAGCACGATTCGCCAGACGGCGATCTTTGATCCGGCCGGCTGGCTCGGCAACGCCTACTGGTACGCCCTCTTTCCCCTGCACCAACTCGTGTTCGCCGGGATGCTCCGGGGCATTGCGCGCGCGGCAGGGCGCAGCGCCGGGGCGCGGGCCGACGCCGGCTCGCCTGCGCAGGGCGATCGGCACGCGTAAGTTCCGCGTATGACCGGCACGGCCCCCGAATCCCGGATCCGACGGCTGGCCCGGCTGCAGGCACGGGTCGCCCCGGCCGCGATCCTCCTGCCGCTTGTCACATACGTCATCGCGTGGATCTGGGATCCGTACGTGTTCGGCCTCGCGGTGGTCGCACTGGCGCCGATCCAGCTCGCGTGGGGAGCCGCAGGCTTCGCGCTGCTCCGGACAGAGGCGTCGCGCGGCTCGCGCCGCGCGTCGGCGCTCACGAGTGCAGCACTGCTGGCGTGCGGCGCCTCCGCGCTGGTGCTGGCGCGGAGCATCAACTGGGCGTAGCGGCGGGGGCGCTGCCCCGGCGTCGTCAGCGTTTCGCGTTCCGGAGCGAGTACACGTACGCGGCTACGGCGCGGACCTGCGCCTCGCTGAGGCCCGCGCCGCCCTTGGGCAGCATCGGCGCAACGGCCTGCTTCGGCTTCGGCACCCCCTTCGTCACGGTTGCCACGATGAACTCGTAGCTGCCGTCGCCGTGCAGCCACTTGTCGTCGGTGAGGTCGGGGGCGATGCCCGGCAGGCCCTTTGCATTCGGCTGGTGGCAGGTGAAGCAGAGGCCGCCGGCCGCCTTGCCGCGAAAGATGCTGTCGCCGAGGGCGAGCTGGCCGGGGGTGAACTGCGGCGCGGCTTGCGCGACACGGGCTGGCGGCGGGCTCGACGCCGGCCTCGCTGCGGGCGAGCGAGCGTCGCCCTCCGGGGCGCGCGCCCCGAGCGCCACGACGGCGATCGCGACGACGGCGCTTCGCGCCACCAGCTTCGGGATGCGGTGATGCATCAGAACCCCAGCACGAACCCGCCGGTGATGCGGCCGAGTTCGCGGTCGAAATTCCACAACGCCTCGGCCAGGAACCGGATGTTCCGCCGATAGAGCCAGTGCACGGCGCCGCTCGCCGTCGAGCACTGCGATACGTAGTCCGACCAGCCGGACTGCCCCTCGAGGTTGGCGATCACGGGGGCATCCGCCTCGGCGCGATTGAAGAGGCCGCTCAGGAACAGGCGGCCGGCGGGACCCTGGGGCGACACGATGACCTCGGCGAATCCCGAGCGTACGGTGGTGGAGAACTCCCGGATGTTGCCGCCCGGGCACGGGTCCGCCGACGAACACGCGCCGAAGAACGGGTTGCCGTCGCGCCGCTGTGTGTACTGCAGGTTCAGCTCGACCTTGTCGCCGAGGTGCACCGTGGCATCGGGCCCCCAGACGTCGATGCGGTCGTAGTGGCCGTCCTGCCGCTCGGTTCCCGTGTACCCGAACGCACCGACCCGCACGCGGTCGAAGCTGTGCGAGTAGCGCAGGAAGTAATTCTTCTCCGCGTCAGCGTCGTACTGGCGGCTGTCGCCGGCGGCCGCGAGTCCTCGGCCGTTCACCACTGCCGCGGCAAGGTCTCCGCCCTCCCATGGGGACCACAGGGCCATCAACCCACGGTCGTAGGTGAGGTCGGCGACCGATCGGCCCACGCGCAGCCGGTACGGCTGGTAGTCGTCGTACGAGAGGCGGAGTTCGCGCTTGAACAGCGGGTCGGAAACCTGGAACTGGCCCACGAGCACGCTGACGCCGGAACTGGCGAGGTCGGTGAACTGCAGGTAGGCGTCCTCGAGGCCCGCCACCTCCCCCCGCTCGGTGAGGAGGAAGTAGGTGTAGTAACTGACCTTGTGCGCGACCTGGCCGCCCGAGAGCAGCTTGATGACCCACGGCGTCTGCAGGTCGGTCGTCACGCTGTTCGCGTCGGACTTGGTGAGGTACTGGCCGAACGCGTCGAACCGCACGGCGAGCGGAAGCGCACGCTGCAAGCGGAGGAGCGCGTCGCCCGTGCCCACGGTGTCGCGCGGTTCCTCCCCGGGCTCGAACTCGAATCCGTTCGCGGCGAACTTCTCGCCCGTGGCATTGAGTTTCGGCACCGGCGCGTGGCAGAGGACGCAACTGACGCCGTACTTGCGTGCGAACGCGGGAATGGGCGGCTTGGCGAGTGCCTGTGGCGCCGTGAGGGCGACCGCGACAAACGCGGCTACGCCGATTCGGAGGTCGCGCATTGGGATCCTCGGGGGGTGAACCGGATGCCCGTACAATTGCCCGAGGCAGCGCAGAATCGCCATCCGCGTCAAGCCACCCCGATTGTCCGGCATTTCCCCACACGTCCGCCCCGGCCGGCAGCCGGCGCGCAGGATGGTCAGGGAGTGGCGGGTGGGGTTGCGGCGAGCCCGTCCACCGTGAACACGCCCGGCGTTCCGCCGCACGTGACGACGATCGACGTGATGCCGCCGCCCGACCTGGTGATGAGCGCGTCGCGCTTGGTGTTGTCGCCGAAGAACGTGAGCGTGACGGCGCCCGACACCGCCGGCACCCACTGGAACACGCACGTGGATGAGATGTCGGCCCCGACCGCGTTGTACGCGGAGGCCCGGACGGCAACCGACGTTCCGACCGCGACCAGCGTGGCACTGTTGACGCATCCGCCGGTCTGTGCCCGGTCGCAGACGGCAACACGATCCACTGCGCCCGCCGTGACGGTCAGGTCCGTCGTGCCGCTCACTCCACCAGCGGTTGCCGTGATCCTCGCCGTTCCCGGCAACTTCGCCGAGACGATGCCGCTGTCCGATACGGACGCGACGGCGGCGTTCGACGTGGTCCAGGTGACCGTCGTGCTCCCATATCCGCCGGTCACGGCGGCGGAGAGCGATGCCGACTGCCCCACCATCAACGTTGTCGCAGCGGGCGACACCGTAACGGCCGTGATCGGCCGGTCGGGCGCGAGCGGCGCATCGTTGTTGCAGCCGCAAATGGCGGCGAGCACGACCGGCACCAGCAGTCGACGCATCGGGCAAAGCCTCCGTTTCGTTCCCTGTTCGATCGGGCCTGCAACCCCACCCCCCGCAAGCCGTTGAGACGAGCGTTCGATCCTCGTCCCCCAGATTGGGAGACGCCCGACGCCTGAAACAGTAACGGTGAGCGCGCTGCGGCGCTCGTGCGCAGGCCGCACGCGGCCAACTGTCGACTAACCGAACGGCAGTTCTCCTCCGCAGCCCTTGCCTCCGGTGAGCTGCTCACATCGCGTAGGCGATCGCGTAGAAGATCACCCCATGCGGAGAGGCGAGGCCGCAGAATCGGCCGACGCCCGGAATTTTCTGCAGCGGGACACACACCGACCCGCCAGCCCGCTCGGCCGCCCGTGCCGCCGCGGCGAGGTCGTCCACCGTCACGTACACGCCCCAGTGTGGCGGCAACTTCCCGTCGCCCATGTCGGGGCGGATCTGCATCATCCCGGCAACTCCCTCGTCACCGAGGTTGAGGACGGTGTAGTCGAACGATCCCATCGGCATGAGTTGGGCAGTCCAACCGAACACGCCGCAGTAGAACTCCGCGGCTCGCGCGGGATCCGTGGTGAGGTTCTCGATCCAGCTGGGCGCACCGTGCGCCGCGGTATCGACCGTCGTGCCCTTCAACTTGCGCGGCTCCCACACGTCGAACGATGCGCCGAGTGGATCGGCGCAGACGGCGATCCGGCCGGCGTCGGCCACGTCGAACGGATCCTCGGCCCGGCCGCCGGTCTTGCGGACGATCCGCGCGGTGGCGTCGGCGCTATCGACCTTGACCAGGGGCGCCATCACCGGCCGCGTCCCGTCGGGCGTGCGCGGGCTCACGACGTCGAACATGCCGCCCACGTCGACGCCGCCCGCCTGTATCCCGTACCCGACACCCGGCAGCTCCTTGAACGTCCAGCCGAGCACGTCGGCGTAGAATGCGCGCGCGCCGGCGGGGTCCGGGGTGAGGAT
>JAYEKC010000463.1:0-1978 GCA_034716715.1 Gemmatimonadota bacterium
CCCGATCCCCGCGTGACGCAGTAACTTTACTGCTCTCCCAATGTCTGCCCCGATTTACCTCGACCACGCGGCCACCACGCCCGTCCGTCCCGAGGTGCTCGAGGCGATGGCGCCGTTCCACGGCCCGCGCTTCGGCAACCCCTCGAGCACGCACCGCTGGGGACGCGAGGCGCGCACGGCCCTCGACGAGGCCCGTGAGCGGGTCGCGGCGTGCCTCGGCGCCGCGAACGACGAGGTCTGCTTCACCTCGGGCGGCACCGAGGCCGACAACCTCGCCATCCTCGGCGGCTGGCGCGTGCTCAAGGGCAAGGGCCGCACGGCGGTGGCCACGACGCCCATCGAGCACAAGGCCGTGCTCTCGAGCGTGCACAAGGCCGCAGCCGAGGGCGCCGCGGAGCGGATGCTGCCCGTGGACCGGTCGGGCGCCGTGAAGCTCGACGAGGCGCGCGCCGCGCTCGGCGACGACGTGGCGCTGGCCTCCGTGATGTGGGTGAACAACGAGATCGGCACCGTGCAGCCCGTGCCCGAGCTCGCGGCCCACTGCAAGGCGCACGGCATCGTGTTCCACACCGACGCCGTGCAGGCGTTCGGCAAGGTGGACGTGAACGCGCGCGGTGCCGTTCGACTTCGCGTCCATCAGCGGGCACAAGATCGGCGCGCCCAAGGGCATCGGGGCGATGTTCCTGCGCCGGGGCACCGCGCTCGAGCCGCTGTTCTTCGGCGGGTCGCAGGACCGCGGGCGCCGGCCGGGCACCGAGAACGTCGCGTTCGCCGTGGGGCTCGCCACGGCGTGCGAGCTGGCCGTGCGCGAGCGCGAGGCGGCGTGCGCGAAGTACGCCGCGTTCCGCGACCGCCTCGAGGCCGGCATCCGGGAGCGCGTGCCCGACGCCATCGTGAACGGCGCCGGCGCCGTGCGCGCGCCCCACATCCTCAACGTCACCGTGCCCGGCGTGGACGGCGAGTCCATGCTGATGGCCCTCGACCTCCACGGCGTCGCCTGTTCCGGCGGCTCCGCCTGCCAGAGTGGAAGCGCGAGCCCGTCGCACGTGCTCGCGGCCATCAACGGCGGCTCGGTCGCCGGCGCGTCCATCCGGATGAGCGTCGGCGCGCTCACCGACGACGCCGCGATCGCCCGCGCCATCGAGGTGTTCTGCAAGCTGGCCCTCAAGGCGCGGGGCCACGCGTTCGCCTGAGCGCGGGCCGTTGAGGCGCCCGGCGCCCGGCCGCGCACGATGCCGATGCCGATGACGAAGAAGCCCAGGGTGCTCGTGGCGATGTCGGGCGGCGTGGATTCGTCCGTGGCCGCGGCGATGCTCGTGCGCGAGGGCTACGACTGCGTCGGCGTGACGATGAAGCTGTTCGACGATGGCGCCGAGCTGCCCGACCGTCCCTGCTGCTCGCTCGACTCCACGAGCGACGCCCGTCGCGTGGCCGAGCGGCTCGGCATCCCGCACTACGTGCTCAACATGGTGGACCACTTCGGCCGCGACGTGATCGCCGATTTCGTGGCCGAGTATGCCGCCGGGCGCACGCCCATCCCGTGCGTGCGGTGCAACACGTTCACCAAGTTCAGCGACCTCGTGGCCAAGGCCGATGCGATCGACGCGCCACTCATCGCCACCGGGCACTACGCGCGCGCGGAGGGCGGCCGGCTGCTGCGGGGCGTGGACGCGTCGAAGGACCAGACCTATTTCCTGTGGGGCATCGACCGGGCCGTGGTGCCGCGGCTGCTGCTGCCCGTGGGCTCGCAGACCAAGGACGAGACGCGGGCCATCGCGCGCGAGCTCGGGCTGCCGCGCGTGGCCGACAAGCAGGAGAGCCAGGAGATCTGCTTCGTGCCGGACGGCGACTACGTGTCGGTGCTGAAGCGCGAGCTGCCCGTGGCGGCGCCGGCGCTCTCGCCGGGGCCGTTCGTGCTCTCCGACGGGACGGTGGTGGGCGAGCACGACGGGTTCGCGCGGTTCACCATCGGGCAGCG
>JAYEKC010000464.1:0-1969 GCA_034716715.1 Gemmatimonadota bacterium
GCGGCGCGGCGGTCGCGCAGCTGGTAGCGGTGCAGCGTGTTGCCGCCGGCCGCCCCGCCGCGGCCGCCACCGCCCGTTCCGCTCGCGGGAACGGTCTCGAGGAAGAACACGGTGCCGGCCACGCCGGCTTTCACGTTGCTGTACTGGCGTTCGGTGATGCCCGGCACCGGCAGGATGCGCCCCTGGATGCCGTCGAAGTCGATCTCCACGTTGGGCACGGGCGCCTGTCGCGGCGCGGCAGCCGGCGCGTCGGATGCGGGTTCCGCGCCCGCTGCTCCGCCTGCGCCTCCACGACCGGCGCCGCCGCCACCGCCACTACGGCCCCCCCGGCCACCGCCCGGGGCGCCGGGCGCGGCCGGCGATGCCAGGGCGCCGGTCTCCTCGTCGCTCTCGGGAACGAACGGCGTCGGGTCGCCCTTCTTCAATACCGTCACGTACAGGGCGAAGGTCTCGTCGTGGTCCTGGTTCGACATGTCGAGCCACTGCGACTTGAGGCCGAACGTCGTGGAGCCGAGGAACCAGAGGTACTTGCCGCCGGCATCCCACGCCGGCGAGATGACGTCGGCGAGGCCATCGGTCACCTGCTGCTGCGCGCCGGTCTCCGCGTTCACCACGACGATCGCCTTGTACAGCGAGTTGAGGTGCTTCGCGTACGCGATCCACCGCGAGTCGGGGCTCCACGCGGGATTCATCGTGCGCGTGGGCACCATCCACGGGTCGTCGCCCATCACCTTCGCCTGGCCCGACGCCACGTCGAGCACCCAGAGCTTCAGGTCGGTGTCGGTGTAGAGGATCTTCTTCCCGTCGGGCGACCACTGCGGCGTGTAGTAATGCTTGTGGTTGGGGAGCGCGATTTCGCGCGGCGGCGTGAGCCCGTCGGCCGCCTCGACGTACAGCCTGTACTCGCCCGACTTGTCGCTGAAGTACGAGATGGACTTCCCGTCGGGACTCCACGCCGGGTCGCGCTCAGCCGAGCCCGACGCGTTCGACAGGTTGCGGACGTCGCCCTTCTCGGCCGGGATCGTGAAGATCTCGCCGCGCGCCTCCACCACCGCGCGCTTGCCCGTGGGCGAGAGCGCCATGTTCGTGACGCGCGACGAGACGTCCTTCCACTGCGGCATCATCCACGGGAAGTCGCCGGCCACGGTGATGGGCACCACGTGCTCGCGGCCCGACTTCGGGTCGAGCTCGTGGATGTATCCCCCCTGCTCGAACACCACGACGCCGGCGCCGGCGTCGAGCGTCTTGACGTCGAAGTCGGCGAAGTGCGTGGCCTGCGCGACCTTCTTCGCCTTCGTGTCGTACGACCAGACGTTGGCCACGCCGTCCACGTCGTCGATGTAGTAGACCACGTCGCCGAGCCATGCCGGGTCCATCTGCTTGGAGTCCTTCCAGCCCGGCGGCGACTCGATTGCAAGCGTCCTGAGGTCCACGATCCAGATGGGCCGGTTCTGTCCGCCGCGGTAGTTGCGGCGTTCCTCGTCCCACGACGTGTTCATCCGGTACGCCACGCGACCGCCGTCGGGCGAGAGTTTACCCTGATACGCGCGGCCCACGGGCAGCGCCTCGGGGAGGCCGCCGTCGAGTCCCACGGTGAAGAACCGCGGCTGTGCGCTCGGCCCGAAGCTCTCGCGGTTCGACGCGAAGAGCACGCGCTTGCCGTCGGGCGTCCAGCCCTGCACCACGTCGTTGGCGGTGTGCCACGTGAGGCGTTTGGGCTCGCCGCCCTCGATGGGCACCACGTACACGTCCACGTTGCCCGCGTACTCGCCGCTGAAGGCGACGAGCCTGCCGTCGGGCGAGATCTTCGGGTTCTGCGTGGCGCCCTGGAAGCTGGTGAGGCGGCGGGCGGCGCCGCCGGCGCGGTCCACCACCCACACGTTCTGCGCGAACGTGAAGGCGATGTGCCCCGCGCTGACCGACGGGGCGCGGAGCATTCGGGTGAGCGCGGGATCTTCGGGACCGGGGC
>JAYEKC010000465.1:0-1969 GCA_034716715.1 Gemmatimonadota bacterium
GACCGCGTGCATCGGGCCATCGGGCTGCGGCAAGTCCACGTTTCTCCGCACGCTCAACCGGATGAGCGAGACGGTCCCCAACGTGCGCGTGGAGGGCTCGATCACCCTCGACGGCGACAACGTCTTCGCGCTCGACGTCACGGCGCTGCGCCGCCGCGTGGGCATGGTGTTCCAGAAGTCGAATCCGTTCCCGAAGTCGATCTTCGAGAACGTGGCCTACGGGCTCCGCGTGAACGGCGGCATGTCGCGGTCGCAGATCGCCGAGCAGGTGGAGCGCAGCCTTAAGCGGGCGGCGTTGTGGGACGAGGTCAAGCACAAGCTGCACCAGTCGGCGTACGGGCTGTCCGGCGGCCAGCAGCAGCGCCTGTGCATCGCCCGCGCGCTGGCCGTGGATCCCGAGGTGCTGCTCCTCGACGAGCCGTGCTCGGCGCTCGACCCCATCGCCACGGCCAAGATCGAGGAACTCCTGCTGGAGCTCGCCGACAGCTGCACCATCGTCATCGTCACCCACAACATGCAGCAGGCCGCCCGGGTGTCGGACTACACCGGGTTCTTCCTCCTCGGCCGGATGGTGGAGTTCGACCGGACCGAGAAGATCTTCCAGAACCCGTCCTCGAAGGAAACCGAGGACTACATCACGGGCCGGTTCGGATGAACGCCGCCCACGACCGCCCCGTCCGCGCATGACCGACGCCACGACGCACACGCACCGGACGTTCCACGAGAAGCTCGACTCCCTGAAGCAGGGGCTCGTCGGCCTCTCGCAGCGGGCCGAGGAGGTGCTCGACCTGTCGCTTCGCGCGCTTCGCGCGGGCGACCCCGAGGCGGCCCGGGCCGTCCTGGCGGCCGACCGCGAGGTGGACCGCGCGGAGATCGAACTCGAGTCCCTCGCCATCTCGCTGCTGGCGCTGCAGCAGCCGATGGCGCGGGACCTCCGCTTCATCATCAGCGCGATCAAGATCACGAGCGACCTCGAGCGCGTGGGCGACCACGCCGTGAACATCGCCGGGTCCACGATCCGGATGGGGGAGCTCCCGGGCCGATTCGCCGTGCCGCCCCAGCTCGAGGAAATGGGGCGGCTGGCGCGGTCCATGCTCGGCGACGCCCACGACGCCGTAGTCCGGCGCGATGGCAAGCTCGGGCGCGACGTGTGCGCCCGCGACGACGCCGTGGACGCCCTGCACGAGACGCTCTTCCGGAGCCTCCTCACCCACATGATGGAGTCGCCGCGGACCATCACCTACTCGCTGGAGCTGCTCCTGGTGGGGCGCAACCTCGAGCGGGTGGCGGACCTGGCCACGAACATCGCCGAGGACGCGGTATACCTCGCGGAAGGCGTGTCCATCAAGCATCATTTGGAGGGCTGGCCCGACGGGCAGCACGCCGCGAAGGCCTGACGGACCGCCCCCCACCATGCCCGCCGACCTCCGCGCCACCCACTTCATCAATCGCGAACTCTCCTGGCTGGAGTTCAACGCGCGGGTGCTGGCCGAAGCGCAGGATTCCCGGGTGCCGCTGCTCGAGCGCCTGAAGTTCCTCGCCATCTTCGGCACGAACCTCGACGAGTTCTACATGGTTCGCGTGGCCGGCCTGCGCCGGCAGCTGGCCGCGAACGCGCCGTCCACGGCGAGCGACGGGATGACGCCGCGCGAACAGCTGGACCGCATCGACGCCCGCGTCCGCGAAATGCTGGATCAGGCGCGCACGTGCCTGCACGTGGACATCCTGCCGCGGCTCGAGCAATTCGGCGTGCGGCTGCTGTCCATGGACGACCTGACGCCGGCCGAGCGCCCGGCCGTCGACGCGGTGTTCGACGCCGACGTGTACCCGGTGCTGACGCCGCTCGCCGTCGATCCCGGGCACCCGTTTCCGTACATCTCGAACCTCTCGTTGTCGCTCGCCGTCGACCTCCGCGACCCCGAGCGTGGCCGCGAGCACTTCGCCCGCGTGAAGGTGCCGAAGTCGCTCC
>JAYEKC010000466.1:0-1968 GCA_034716715.1 Gemmatimonadota bacterium
GGTCGAGGGTCGCGGACGCGAGGAGCTTCGCGTGCTCAAGTTCGTCGCCGCCGACCTGGACGCGTTCGAGGCCACCCTCGAGCCACTGGCCGCCCTGGCGCGGCGGTCGGCCAACGCCCGCGCCGCCCTCCGCCTGCAGGGCGAATACCGGGCCGCCTACGCGGCGGTGGTCCGGGCCGGCGGCCGCGTGCGCTGGACGGACCTGCGGATGACGCTCGAGGGATTTCCGCAGGCGGCCGCGGTGGGCGGCATCGCGTTGACCAACTGGGAGATCTGAGTCAGCGCCGGTCGGCGCGGCCCGGCCCGCCGGGGCCGTGTGCGCGCTCCGCGCGCGTGGCGATGCGCCACACCAGGAGAAAGACCCCTGCCGTGAGCAGGAGGTGAATCCAGCCCGGCCCGTCGAACCACGTGCCTGCGGCCCAGACGGCCAGCATCACGACGGACAGCACGATGATCGGGTCCAGCGGCGATTCCTCGGAAGCGGGACGACGCGCGAGCCAATCGCCCAATTTAGCGGTTGCGCGGCGGTGTGCGCGACGGCTGCGGCGAAACTTGGACACGTGCGGTCTGGACGGTCCCTGCACCCGTTCCTACATTCTCGGTGAGGTACGAAGAGGCCTACTTTTTGAGCCGATAAGTCCTTCGGGTGGGTGCAACACCATCGTTGACGTCATGCCCGCACGGCGGGAAGGCGGAAGGCGGTGTGAGTGCCTCATACATTCGACAGGGCTTCAAAAACCCCTCTTCGTGCCCCTTCATTGCGGAAGCTCCGGCCGGGGTCGTTCTCCGGCCGGAGCTTCCGTCTCTCCGACCTGCGCGACCGTGGCCATCGTATCCATCACCCGCCTGGCGCGATTCAGCGCCGCGCACCGCCTGCATAATCCCGCGCTCTCGGACGCCGAGAACGCGGCGGTGTTCGGCAAGTGCAACAGCCCGAACTACCACGGGCACAACTACACGCTCGAAGTGACCGTTGCCGGCGAGCCGGACGCGAAGACGGGGTACGTGCTCGACTTCGGCGACCTCGACCGCATCGTGGACCGGTCGTGCGTGGACCTGCTTGACCACAAGAACCTGGACGTCGACGTGCCGTTCCTGAACGGCATCCTCTCCACGGCGGAGAACATCGTGGTCGCGTGCTGGAAGCAACTGGAGCCGGCGCTGCGCCCCGCGCGGCTCGTCAGGCTCCGCCTCTGGGAAACGGAGAACAACTATGTCGAATACGACGGACGATAGGGCCGCGGCCTCCACCGCCGTCGCGCTCGCGGAGATGCGGGAGTTTGGCGAGGAGCCGGCGCGCATCGGCGGCGAGCGCTGCGCCGAGCTGCAGGCGCTCGTGCGCCGGCAGCTCGAGCTGCTCGGGGAGGATCCCGAACGCGAGGGCCTCCTCAAGACGCCGATGCGCGTCTCGCGGTCGCTGGCGTGGCTGACGCGGGGATACGCCCAGGACGTGGCCGAGATCGTCGGCGACGCCGTGTTCGAGGAAGAGCACCACTCCATGGTGATGGTGCGCGACATCGAGCTGTATTCGATGTGCGAGCACCACATGCTGCCGTTCTTCGGCCGTGCGCACGTGGCGTACATCCCCGATGGTCGGATCCTCGGCTTGTCAAAGCTGCCCCGCATCGTGGACGTGTTCGCACGCCGGCTGCAGGTGCAGGAGCGCCTGACGGAGCAGGTCGCGGCGGCCGTGCAACAGGTGCTGCGGCCCGTCGGCGTGGGCGTGGTGGTGGAGGCGTACCATCTGTGCATGATGATGCGTGGCGTGGAGAAGCAGAACTCGCGCACCGTGACGTCGGCGCTCACCGGCGCGTTCCGCGACGACGCCCGCACGCGCGACGAGTTCCTGCGCCTCGCCCACTCCGCGCCGCCCGGCCTGTGACCCGCTCGCCGCTCGCCGGCCGGCGCGCCGTCGTGACCGGCGCGTCGCGCGGCATCGGCGAGGCCGCGGCGCGGGCCCTGGCCGCG
>JAYEKC010000467.1:0-1963 GCA_034716715.1 Gemmatimonadota bacterium
TCCCGTACCCGTCGAACACGCGCCCGACGCCTCGACCGGTCCACAACCGCGCAATGTTCGCGGCGACGACTTCTGCTTGACCGTGCGCGAAGACGCCGGCCTTGGGAAGCGGCTTACCAATGGCGAGCGGTATGCTCACGACATCTCCGATCGCGTACACGCCTGGGAACGAAGTCGTGAAGGTCTTCCGATCCACCGGGATCCAGCCGGTCTCGCCGGTCAGTCCGGCCTCGCTCACCACGGCGGGCGCGCGGTGAGGAGGTATGAAGACGAGAAGGTCAAAGTCAGCCGTCGCGCCAGTGGCGAAGGTCACTCGGCCTGCCTCCGCGCGGACGACTTGCTGTTGGGGGTGGTACCCGATGCTACGCGATTCCACGAGCTGGCGGACGGCGGCGGACACCTTTGGCCCGGCCACGCCCATCGGTCCGGGCTCCGCCGCGTACAGGTCGATCTGTGTACACTCGCGGAGTCCGCGCTTGCGCACGGCGGCCTCGATGAGCAGCGCTGCCTCATACGGCGCCGCCGGACACTTGTAGGCCGGCGCGGCGGTGAGCACAGCGATGTGTCCACCGCGGAAGGCATCAAGCGCGTCTCGGATCGCAGTTGCTCCGGCCACGGTGTACAAGTCATGCCCCACTGAACTCAGCCCCGGAATCGTCTCGGGAGCGAGGTCCGCTCCGAGCGCAACGATCATCGCATCTGCCGTGATGGTGCGATCCCCGACGGTGACCGTGCGCGACGCCGCGTCGATGCGGGTGATCTCGCCGAGCACGAAGTCAATCCCCTTGCGTCGCAGCCGGTTGAGCGGCCGGCGAAACCCGTCCGGTTCGCGCTGCCTGACGGCAAGCCACAGCAGCGATGGCTGAAACACGTGCTCGGGTTCGCGGTCGACGAGCACCACATTGTGCTCGTGGGGGAGCAGCTTCCGAAGCCGATTTGCGAGGACGACCCCGCCCACTCCGGCGCCGAGGATCAGCGCAGTCCTCGGCCCGGTCGGTTTGCGCGCTGTGCCACGCATCAGAACACCACGACCTTTTCGGCCCACGCCGTCCAACCGGCGAGCTCGTCAAGGGTGCCGCGCTTGCTTCCGTCGAGCAGCTCGTCGGCCGCGATGCCGCGCGCATCCATGCACGTCCCGCACGCGCTGATCGGTACGGTGCATTGCGCCAATACCTGGAGCATCCGGTTGATGTTGTAGAACCCTTGGGCGACGCTCTGCCCCTTCTTGGCACAGGCGGCGGCGTCGCCCATGAGGAAGACTCGTAACTCGTCGGTGCCCTTCTTTGCAAGTGCCGCGGCGAGGCGCAGCGCGTTGTAGCTCCGTTCCGTTCCGTATGGCGGATCGTTGAGGATGAACAGGGTCTTCATGAGTTGCCCGGTGATATTGGAATAAATCGAAATTGCTCGGTCGTCAGCGCCCGGATCGCACGGGCAGCCGAGCGGCCTTCCAGTCAGGGAGGCCGTCGCGCAAGCGCACGGCGCGGTACCCGTGTTTCCGGAGCTTCTCGACGGCTCGCACGGAGAGGACGCAGTACGGTCCCCGGCAATACGCGACTACGAGTCTCCGCCTGGGGATGCTCCCGAGCCGTCGGTCGAGCTCGGTGACGGGCACGGAGATCGCGCCGGCGATGTGCGCCGCTTCGAACTCGCCGACGGGGCGCACGTCGAGGAGCGTCACGTCGCCTGCGCGCAGTCGCCGCCGCAGCTCGGCGGCGTCGATCGGTTCCATGCCATCGCGGTCGTCGACGTACGCGCGAGCGACCCGGTCAACTTCGGCCTGGCGGTGCCGAGCGAGCACCTGCATGCCGCGAAGCATTGGCACGATCTCGTCGTCGGCGAGGCGGTAGAACACGAATTGCGCTTGCTTGCGCATGTTCACGAGACGGGCACGCTTGAGGACGGCCAGGTGGGAGCTCGTGTTATTCACCGTCAGCCCCGTCTCGTGCGCCAGAGCCTCGACCGT
>JAYEKC010000468.1:0-1961 GCA_034716715.1 Gemmatimonadota bacterium
CGAGTCCACGTTGGAATGGTTGTACGGCGCGGGCACGGCCTCCGGATGGAAGTCGTATGGGCGCGGGCAGAACGAGCAGATGACGAACCCGTCGCCCTGGAACGTCTGGTGCACCGGCGGCGGCTGGTGGACCTTGCCGACGATGGGCTCGAAGTCGTTGATGTTGAACGTCCAGGGGTAGAACATCCCGTCCCAGCCGACGACGTCGAGCGGGTGGTGGTCGAGGATGAATTCCTGGAAGCCGTTGAACTGCTTGACGATCACCGGGAAGTCGCCCTTCTCGTCGTACGTCTTGAGCTCGCGCGGCACGCGGAAGTCGCGTTCGGAGTATGGCGCGCCCTCGACGACCTGGCCGTAGTAGTTGAGGTACCGGCTCGGCGGCCGCACATAGCCCCGGCTCTCGAACACCAGCAGCCGCGCCTGCTTCGCGAAGCGGTACCGGTGCAGGATGCCGCGATGGATCACCACATAGTCGCCTTGCGTGAACGGCAGGTCGCCGAACTGCGTCTCAAGCACGCCGGCGCCCTCCACGACGTACACCACCTCGTCGCCCTGGGCGTTGCGGTAGAAGTGCTGGTCCTCGTCGCCGGGCACGCAGAAGAGCATCGCGATGTCGTCGTTGTACATCACGAGCTTGCGGTCGAGCGTGGGGCTGCCACCGCGCGGGATCTGGGCCGTCCGGAAGTGGCGGTGCTTGAGCAGGCGGTGCGGCTCGCCCTCGTACTTGAGCTCGCGGATCCGCTTCACCGCCTTCACCGTGGTGGGCGGGTGGATGTGGTACAGCAGCGACGACGGGCCCGTGAAGCCCTCGTTGCCCATCAGGTGCTCGCTGTACAGCCCGCCGTCCGGCTTGCGGAAGGCGATGTGCCGCTTGCGCGGAATCTTCCCGAGCGTGTGGTAGAAGGGCACCTAGAGGTTTCCTCGCAGTTCCTGTTCGCGCTCGATGGCCTCGAACAGCGCCTTGAAGTTGCCCTTGCCAAAGCTCTTGGCGCCCTTGCGCTGGATGATCTCGTAGAAGAGCGTCGGGCGGTCCTGCACCGGCTTGGTGAAGATCTGCAGCAGGTAGCCCTCGTCGTCGCGGTCCACGAGGATGCCGAGGTCGCGCAGCTTGTCGAGCGGCTCGTCGATCTTGCCGACGCGTTCCTGCAGGTCGTCGTAGTACGTCGTGGGCGTCTGGAGGAACTCCACGCCGCGCGCCTTGAGTGCGGTCACCGTGCGGATGATGTCGTCCGTCGCCACGGCGATGTGCTGCACGCCGGGCCCGCGGTAGAACTCGAGGTATTCGTCGATCTGCGACTTCTTCTTCCCCGCGGCGGGCTCGTTGATGGGGAACTTGATCCGGCCGTTGCCGTTCGACATCACCTTCGACATCAGCGCCGAGTACTCGGTGGAGATGTCCTTGTCGTCGAACGAGAGCAGGTTGAAGAAGCCGAGCACCTTCGAGTAGAACCCCACCCACTCGTTCATCTTGCCCAGCTCGACGTTGCCCACGCAGTGGTCCACGTACTTCAGGCCCACCGGCTCGGGCGCGTACGGCGACGACGCAGCGCGGAATCCGGGCAGGAACAGCCCCTTGTAGTTCTTCCGCTCCACGATCGAGTGCACGGTGTCGCCGTAGGTGGCGATGGCGGCGATGACGACCTCGCCGTGCTCGTCCTGCAGCGCCTCGGGGGCGCGCACCGACCGGGCGCCGCGCTCGATGGCCTTGGCGTACGCGTCGCGCGCATCGTCCACCCAGAACGCGATGTCGCGCACGCCGTCGCCGTGCCGCTTCACGTGCTCGGTGATGGGAGACTCCGGCGCCAGCGGCGACGTGAGGACGAAGCGCAGTTTGTCCTGCACCAGCAGGTAGCTCGCCCGGTCGCGCACGCCGGTCTCGGGGCCGCGGTAGCCGGCCAGTTGGAAGCCGAAGGCGGCGCGGTAGAAGATCGCGGACTGCTTGGCGTTGCCGACCCAGAACT
>JAYEKC010000469.1:0-1958 GCA_034716715.1 Gemmatimonadota bacterium
TCATACTCATGTACCCGCTGGCACAGCGGCTTCTTCCTCACGCCGCCGCACCCGTGGCAGAACTGGGATGGGCGGAGGCCGTGCGGCTGCGCCTCCACCACCTCGACGTCGAGCTCGTCGGCGCGCTGCTTGAGCCGCCGCACGAACTCGCCCGGCGCCGAGCGTCGCATGGCCCGCCCGTAGTTACCCTGGAATGCGCGGTAGCTATTCGCCTCTACCACGATGACGGCGGCTACCTGCACCAGCGCGTTGATGATGCAACCGTGCAGCGTCTTCCGCGTCTCCGTCAGCCGTCGTTCCGCTTCCCGGATACGCTGCTGCGTCTTCCGCCAGCCGTTCGTGCGGTTCTCGATCTTCGTGCCCTTGATGTACTGCCCGTCATCGGTGAAGCAGTCGGGGTTGTTCTGCTGGAGCTGGCGCTGGGCCCTGCGGCGCAGCCGCCGCCCCTCGGCGGCAAGCTGCTTGAGCGGCGCCGCCACGTCCACCAGGTGTGCCCAGTTATCGCCGACGATTCCGAACGTGCCGATGCCGGGGTCGATGCCGACCACCTGATCGCCACGCCGCCGGGGGTTCAGCGGCTCGCCCTCCAGGACGATCTGTAGCTCGTATCTCCAGTCATCACCGTGCCGCCGACGCAGGATGCGGCTGAACTTGATGGGGCGCCGGAGGGCGTAGACAGTGTGGGGATCGTTATGGTCCACCTCGCACGGGACGATCAACTTCTGCCGATTGGCCGACCATACCATGCGACCGTCGAGAAACCGGATGGATTGCCCGTTGGGGACGCCGCCGCCCTCGAGGTTGGAGAACTTGAACCACCCTTTGAAGTGTGGCCGGCCGCGCTCGCCGAGTAGCCAGTCGTTGACCGCACGGTATGCGCGCACGGCCATCTTCCGCGCGACCTGGCTGTCAATGTGTTTAGTTAGCCAGCTCGCCCAGCCGGGTTCACCCTTCTTCACGAACGGCTGGAGGCTACGGTCGCCGCGCAGGCCGTACTCCTCGCGCGCCTCGGCGAAGGCATCGTTGCGCTCTTTGCCCTTCGGCATCTTTGCCGCGCATTGCCACAGCCGCGAATCGCGCATCAGCCTCGCCCGCCGCAGTGCCTCGCCGAGGCAGGCGTTGTAGCACTGCTGCCCGGCCCGAAAGCGTTTCTCCAGCTCTGCGCGCTGGCCGGCGTCGGGCCGCATGCTCAGATTGTGTACGAACCGCCCGTCACCCACGGTTGCCGCCCCGCTCCCCGGCGTACCGCCGCACGCTCTCTGCGGTGACGTACACCTCGCCACCGCGCACGCGGCGGCTCCGCTCGAGGCGGCCGGCGTCCAGCAGGCGCCGGACCTGAGTGACGGTCACGCCGAGGGCCCGGCCTGCCTCCGTCAGGTTGTAGGCGACGAGTTCGTCGTCGTCCATCGTGAATCTCCCACACGCGCATCGGATATAACGACACCCCCATCATACCGTACCGGGGGAGACGCGTCAAGCGGAAAACCGTGCGGGCATCCACCGTCACCCGCCCGGCGGCGCCCGCGGCGCCCGCGGCGCCCGCGGCTACCCGTACCGGTCGAGCCGCCGCCCTGCGAAGACCCCGAGCGCCACGAGCGCGATGACGACGGCCGCCGCCGATGCCCCGAGGATCAGGACCGGTGCCAACACGGCCACGGCGAGCCACGCCGCCGACCACAATAGCCAGAACTCCGGCAGCGTAGAGAGCCACCAGAGCAGGCCGCCGACGCCGCCGGCGAGCAGCAGCGCGGCGGCGACGGCCACGACGACCCGCCCGCGATCTCCGCTCATCCCCGCCTCACCCCCGCCGCCGTCGCGCCGCACGTCAGGAGCTTCTCGTTCACGCACCGCACCCTGTCGCCCACCTCCATCGCTCCTCCCTCAGCCTCGCAGCCAGCACCTGGGGGCTCATCGCCGCCGCGCCCCCCTGCGCTTCGCCCTCGTCGCCCGGAACGTCT
>JAYEKC010000470.1:0-10002 GCA_034716715.1 Gemmatimonadota bacterium
TCGACGATGCGGGAGAGCCGGCCGGCCGCGTCGCGCATCACGCCGATGGACGCGCGGTACTCGGGCTCGTCGCGGTGGGCGCGGGCGAGCGTGACGTCGGCCTCCGTGCGAATGATGGCCGTTGGCGTGCGCAACTCGTGCGACGCGTCGGCCATGAAGCGCCGCTGTTGCTCGAACGCCGTCTCGAGCCGGTTGAGCAACTCGTTGATCACGCGGGCCAGCCCCGTGAGCTCGGCGTCGCCCGCGACGGGAAGGCGCGCGTGCAGGCTGCTCGCCGTGATCTCGCCGGCCCGCGCCGTCATCGCGGTGACGGGGGCCAGGCCGCGGCGCGCGAGGAAGAACGCCGACGCCGAGGCCAGCGCGAGCAGCAATGGGATCACCAGCAGGAACATCAGGCGAATGCGCTCGAGCACGGCGTTCACGTCGGCGAGCGACGACGCCCCCGTGAGCAGGTACGCCTGCCCCTCCACCACAAGCGGCACCGAGAGCACGCGGCTGCCGCCGGATGCGCCCGCGACCGTGACGGTCTCGGCGCGTGCGGCGGTGCCGCGCACGTACGCCAGCACGCGGTCGCCGTCGCGCTCGGCGGCCGCCGCCTGGTCGGCTTCCCGGTCGGCGGCGATGACCTGGCCCGCGGCGTCGCGCACGAGGATGCGGAGGTTGCGGAAGCGCATGTCGGCGAGCGTCGTGCGGAAGGCCGCCGGCACGCCGGTCGCGCCCCGGCGCTCGGCCACCACCTCGCGCGCGAACACCGTGAGGGCCTCGCCGATGAACCGGTCCGTGCGGCTCACCAGCGTGCGATCGAGCACCATGTAGCAGATCACCGCGAAGGCGGCGAGCGGCACGCCCAGCAGCACGGCGTACCAGAGCGTCAGCCTCGACCGCAGCGACGACGGCCACGTGGTGCGCACGTTCAGCTCGTGGCGTTGGCGGGCGAGGCGTTGGCCGGCGAGGCGGTGGCGGGCGCGGCGGCGGCGTCCGGCGGCGCGAGCAGGAAGCCCGCGCCTCGGACCGTGGTGAGGAGCGGCGGCGCGTTGGTTTCGTCAATCTTCCGGCGCACACGGCTCGCGTACACGTCGATGATGTTCGAGTATGTGTTCCGCGCGTCGTTCCACACCTGACTGAGGAGTTCCGCACGCCCCACGACGCGACCGGCGTTGGTGGCGAGGTAGAGGAGGAACGCGTACTCCTTCGCGGTCAGGGCGATCACGCGGTCGCCGCGCGTCACGCGGTGGCGCCGCGTGTCGATCGCGAGGTCGCCGACCGTGACGAGCGGCTCCACCGCGTCGCCGTGGCGGCGCGCCACGGCGCGCAGCCGCGCCAACAGTTCACCGAAGTCGAATGGCTTCGTCAGGTAGTCGTCGGCGCCGGCGTCGAGGCCGGTGATCCGCTGGTCCACGGCGTCGAGCGCGGTGAGCATCACGATCGGCGTCCGGTTGCCGGCGGCGCGCAACGTGCGGCACACGGCGAGGCCGTCGGGCCCGGGGATCATGATGTCGAGGATGATCGCGTCGTACTGCTGGTCGGCGGCGAGCGCGAGCAGCTGGGCGCCGGTCGTGACCTGGTCCACCACATACCCCGCCTCGCGCAGGCCGCGCGCCACGGCCGTGCGCAACTGCCGGTCGTCTTCGGCGAACGCGATCCGCATGCCGGAGAATCTACCGCCCACGCCGTGGCGGCAAGACGCGGCGACCGCTTGCGCCCGGCCCCGTGCCGGCCAGGCGACGACGTCCGGCTCGAGCCGGCTAGGCGACGGCGCCCGCCCGGGTTGCCTCTCCGCCCTCATCCGAGTCCGGCGGCGACGCCGCATCCGCGCGTGCCATGAGCCGGTCCACCGCCGCCTCCGGCGCGGGCCACGCGTGCCAGAGGTCGAGCAGGAACCGTTTCTCCATCACGCGCAGCGCCGACAGGTGGATGCGGCCGCTCGACCACCCCTGCCGTTCGCGCTGGAACCGCTCGCGCGCCTCGCGGTAGACGCGAGCGTACGTGCCGTTGGTGCGCACCATGGACAGCCCGATGAGGTGGCACGCGCTGCGGGCGGCCTCGTCGTGCTTGCGCTGCACCTCGGGCGCCCCGCGCGAGGTGGCCACGCGAACGACCTTGCCCGGCTGCGCCTCGCTGAACGGGGACGTACAGCGCCGGGCCGGGTCGCGCGGGTCGGCGTGGGTCCGCGGCGGGCGTGCCCCCTGCGGAACCTCAGCCGTCGCGCCGCACCCTGCACATTCGACGACCACGGCGGGAACGGTGGCCAGGCCGCAGAAGGCCCAGAAACTCGACGGTCGGCTGGCGCGCGCCCGGTCGAGCCGCGCGAGCAGCTGCGCGGCCAGGATCGTGCCCACGCCGTGAATGCGCGACAGCCACGGCGCCACCGGGTGCCGCGCCAGCGCGGCCGCGACATCATCCCGGATCGTCGCTTCGGCCTCGCACAGGTCCCGGTACGCCGCGGCGAGGGGCGCCGGGGTGTCCCGCCGCCCATGCCGGATATCGGCGAGCAGGGCGTTCGCCGACGCGTCGGTCGCGAACGGCGCCCACGCGGGATCGCGCCCCTCGAAGATGGCGCGAAGTTGCCCCGCGACCACGGAGCGGTCGCGCGCGACCGTCTCGTACCGGAGCGTGATCCAGCGGAACGCCGCGGCGTCGTGCGGCGACCAGCCGCTTTCCGGCGGCGGAGAGGATGGAACGGGCGATTTCGGCATCACGGTGGGAGCGTGGCCGCGGAGTAGGAGAATTCGATGGGCGGATCCGCGCGAACGGCGGACGAATCGCGTAATCTGTGCGGTGCACCCCTCGGCCGCGCCATACGCCTGCACTCACTGGCCGGCGGGCCGCAGCAGACCGCCAGCGGCGTGCAGGGAGTTCACGGCGACCGCGCCTCCGGGCAAGCACGAGATGCGGAGTTGCAGCGAATGACATGTCGTTTGGCTGCGTTTTGTTGGCGCTTCACTGCAGCGCGGGTGTCGGCCAGGCCCGGGGTAGCCGACGTTCCTCCTGTTGGGGTGACGGCGCACGCCGCCGCGAGCTACGTTCCGCGTGAAGCGAACGGTCAGCCCCCCGCAGTTGCCGGCACGAAGCGCCGGCCGCCCCCTTCGGTTGGAGTGGGCGTGCCCACTTCGAACGGAGGTTCAGATGATGGCTGAAACCGCTCCCGTGCAGTCGAACGATCCCCTGCGCGTGCTCCTCGTGGACGACGACCCGCTCGCCCGCCGCGGCGTGAGCCGCCTCCTCGAACGCGGCGGCAACGCCCAGGTGGTGGGCGAATGCCCCGACGCCCGCCAGGCGCTCGCCGCCGTCGGCCGCCTCAAGCCCGACGTCGTGCTCCTCGACATCGAGATGCCGGGTGAAGACGGCTTCGCCGTTGCCGACGCCCTCGAGTCGGGCGAGGCCCCGTACATCATCTTCGTGACCGCCTACGACCGGTACGCCGTGGAGGCGTTCCGCCGCCAGGCCCTCGACTACGTGCTCAAGCCGCCGTCGCCCGAGCGGCTCACCGAGGCGCTCGACCGCGCGCGCGCCCAGCGCGACGCCCGCCGGCTCCTCCAGTGGGCGAACCGCGTCCACTCGGCCGTGGCGGACGGGTCGGCGCCCGGAGCGTCCGACCACCTCACCGAGATCCTCGTTCGCGTCGCCATGCGCGACGTCATCGTGCAGGCGGCCGACATCGACTGGATCGAGGCCGACTCGTACTACGCCCGCCTCCACGTGGGGCCGCGCGAGTACCTCCTGCGCGAGCCGCTCCACCTGCTGGAGCGCCGCCTGGACCCGCAGCTGTTCGTCCGCGTCCACCGATCCGCGATCGTGAACGTGAAGCGCGTGCGCGAGGTGCGGTACGAACGCACCGGCGAGCGCATCATCGTGCTGTCGACGGGCGCGCGGGTACGGGTGAGCCGCAACCGCTGGAAGTGGTTCAGCGAGCAGCTCCGCGAGCGGACGCGCGTCAACACCGAAGCCGCTGGCGCGAACTGATGCCGCCCGGGCTCCCCTGGTACCTGGCCGCCAGCCGCCCGCTGCGTACATCCACGCACGCGGTGCTCGCGGCACTGACGGGGGTGCTGGTGATGGCGTTCGTCTGGTGGCGCCTCACGGCGCAGCGCCGCCACGTGGAGCAATACTGGTCGCGGCCGCTTGCCGGAAGCGCCCAGTTGTACCGGGTGCGCGCCGAGGAATGGCTGGCCGGCCAGCGCCGCACGGCCGAACTGCTCGGCCAGCTGGCCGCCCGTAGATCCGGGCCGGGGAGTCCGTTTGAAGTTGCCGCCGCGACGGCATTCGCCGGGGGCGACGTGCGCTTCATCTCCCTCCGTGACGGTTCGAGATTCATCCGGTGCACCGGCGTCCCGCTCGCGGCCGCCTGCGGCCCCGGGACGGCCCAGTTCCAGGTGCCGTCGCCCCTCCACCCACAGGCCCGCCGGGTGCGGCCCGTCGGCAACGGCCGTGCCCTCGTGCCCGCGGTGGCCGAGATTCCGGCGCACGGCGGTTCGCCGGGTGGCACGCTCACGATGTGGATCGACCCCGAGGTGAGCCTCTTCCCGCGACTCCTCCGGACGCGCGGGAGCATCCCCCAGGCCAGCACCTTCTTCGTCCGCCGCTCGGGCGATTCGGCCACGGTCCTCACCGCCACGCCCGACGGCGCGCCGCTGCCGCGCCAGCGCGTGGCCATCGCGGACCTGCCGCCTGTGCTCCAGCGCCCTGCCGCCGACAGCGAGCTCATCATCGTCCCCGGCGCGGGCGCCGGAAGTGGACTCGCCGGGCACGCGTACATTCCGCTGCTGCGGTGGCAGGTCTATCGCGTGCTCCCGGAGGAAGTCGCGTACGCGCCCTTCCGCCGCGAGGCGCTCACCGAGGCGGTGCTCGCCTTCGCCCTGGGTTCGTTCCTCCTGGGCGTGATGGTCTGGACCGTCCGCGGCCGCCGCGAGCAGCAGGTGCGCGCGGAACTCCTCCAGGCCCGCGTGGAGAGCCTGCAGGCGCAACTCCGCCCGCACTTCCTCTTCAATGCACTGAACACCATCGCCACGCTCGTGCACGAAGACCAGGATCTTGCCGAGGCGATGCTGCTGCGGCTGGCCGACCTGCTGCGGCTCTCGCTCGAGTACTCCGACCAGGCCGAGATCCCGCTGCGGAGCGAACTCGAGATCCTCGACGCCTACATCGCCGTGGAGCGCGTGCGCTTCGGCGCCGCCCTGCGCGTGGTGCAGGACGTGCCCGACGAGGCCCTCGACGTCCCGGTGCCGCGGTGGGTGCTCCAGCCCCTCGCCGAGAACGCCATCAAGCATGGTGCCGCGTACACGCGTGGCGAGGCGTTGATCGAGATTCGCGCCAGGCTCGACGGCGACACGCTCGAGCTGGTCGTCGGCGACGACGGCCCCAACGGCCTCGAGGGGCAGCCTACCGAGGGCGTGGGCCTCCGCAACACCCGGACGCGGCTCACGACGCTCTACGGCGACCGGGCGTCGATCGGACTCCGGGCGCGCGCGGGGGGTGGCACCGAATCGGTGCTGCGCATGCCGGCGCAGGCAGACCCGGCCGTGCGAGGGCTCACGACGGATGAGCGGCGGGTGGCCGTGCTCGCAGCCGTGGAATCGCCGCACCGGGCCTGACCGCCCCCGGCCGCCGCGGCGGCCACGTGATAGACTTGGGGCCATGCGACGGGATCGCCCACCAGGCGCGCGCCTCACGGTCGGCTCGCCCCGACCGAGCGCAGCGGCTATCGCGCCCGCCTGCATCGGCAACTTCGGACCCGGACTCGACGTCCTCGGCGTTGCCGTCGCGGGGGCGGTGGACCGGGTGGTGGCGCACCGGCGCGGATCGGCGGGCGTCGTGATCGACGATCCGGGCCACCCCGACCTGCCGGCGGACCCGGCGCAGAACACCGCCGGCGTCGCGGCGCAGGAAGTGATCCGCCGCGCGGGCGCCGACGTGGGCGTCGCCCTCGAGGTCGCCAAGGGCCTCCCCCTCGCCGGCGGGCAGGGCGGCAGCGCCGCCTCCGCCGTGGCCGCGGCCGTGGCCACGAACCGCCTGCTCGGCGACCCGCTCGACATCGCCGTGCTCATGGAATGCGCCGTGGAGGCCGAGACCGTGGTGAGCGGCCGCCACGCCGACAACGTCGCGCCGCAGCTCCTCGGTGGCGTCGTGCTGGTGCGTTCGCTCGACCCGCTCGACGTCGTGCAGCTCGCCAGCCCCGCCGAACTGCGCATCGTGCTCGCCCATCCCGACCAGCAGCTTCGCACCGCCGACGCGCGTGCCGCCCTCCCGCAGTTCATCGCCCGCGCCACGGTGGTCCGGCAACTCGGCAACGTGGCGGCGATCGTGGCGGCGCTGGAGTCCGACGACCTCGCGATGCTGGGCCGCGCGATGGACGACCAGATTGCCGAACCCGCGCGGGCCGCCCTGCTGCCCGGGTTCGCCGAGGCGCGCGCCGCGGCGATCGCCGCCGGGGCCCTCGGCGGGTCGATCTCCGGCGCGGGGCCGACCAGTTTCTGGCTCGCCGGGGATGACGTCACGGCGCGGCGCGTGATCGACGCCGTGCGGGCGGCCTACGCGGCCCTCGGCATCGGGTGCAACGCCCGCGTCACGCGCATCGCGCAGGCGGGAGCGCTCGACCTCCCCGGCGACGCCACGGCCGCATGACCGCGGTCGCCACCGGGAACGCCCGCCCGGCGTGAGCGCACCGCCAGTGTTCCTGCCCGCCGGCGCCGCGTCGCACCTCGCGTGCCCGGCGTGCGGATGGACGGCGGCCGCCGGCGAGACGCGTGACGCCTGCGGGTCGTGCGCCGGATTGCTCGACGTCGTCCACGCCCGCCCCGCCGCGGAGGGGCCGGGCGCGTTCGCCCGGCTGGCCGGGGCCGGCAGCGCGAGCGGGGTATGGCAGTACCGCGCGCTCGTGATGCCCGACGCGGAGCGTCCGGTCAGCTGGCCCGAGGGTCACACGCCGTTCGTGGACTCCGAAGCCGTCGGCCGCTGGGCCGGTGTCGCGCGCCTCCGCCTCAAGCACGAGGGCATGAACCCCACCGGAAGCTTTAAGGATCGGGGCATGACGGTGGCGGTGACGCACGCGGTGCGCGCCGGCGCGCGCGCCGTGGCGTGCGCGAGCACCGGCAACACCGCCGCATCGCTCGCCGCCTACGCCGCCATCGCGACGATTCCGGCCTTCGTCCTCGTGCCGGACGGCAAGGTCGCGTCGGGCAAGCTGGCGCAGGCGGTGGCGTACGGCGCACGGACGTTGCTCGTGGACGGGGACTTCGATGCCTGCCTCGCCCTCGCGCGCGACGCGAGCCGCGAGCTGGGCGTGTACCTCGCGAACTCGGTGAACCCGTGGCGCATCGAGGGCCAGAAGACCATCGGTTGGGAGCTGCTCGCGCAGGCGGGGTGGGAAACGCCACCGGACTGGATCGCCTTGCCCGCCGGCGCCCTCGGCAACACGGCGGCGCTCGGCAAGGCGTTGCGCGAAGCGCACGCCCTGGGCGCGCTCCGCCGGGTGCCGCGCATCCTCGCGGTGCAGGCCGTCGGCGCCGCGCCGTTCGCGCAGGGCTTCGCGCAGGGGTTCGCCGCGCGCACGCGCGTCCGCGCGGAAACCGTCGCGTCGGCCATTCGCATCGGCGACCCGGCGAGCTGGCATCGGGGCGTGCGGGCCATCGGCGAGACCGGCGGGGTCGTGGTGGCGGTGAGCGACGACGAGATTCTCGAGGCCAAGGCGGTGGTCGACGCGGCTGGCATCGGGTGCGAGCCCGCGAGCGCCGCGGGCGTGGCCGGCGTGCGCGCCTTGCGGGCGAGTGGCGTCATCGAGGCCGGTGCCGACGTCGCGTGCATCCTGACGGGCCACCTGCTCAAGGATCCCGACGTCACGGCGGGGTACCACGCGAGCGGCGCGCCGCGGGCCAACGGCCCCGTTCGAGTGGCCGCGGATCTCCGCGAAATCGCACGGCGGCTGCCGGGCTGAGTGCCGCGCCGTCCATCCGCGCGGGCCATCCGCGAGGCCAACCGCGGGGCCGACCGCGGGGCCGACCGCGGGGCCGACCGCGGGGCTGGCTGGGCGGCCGCTACCGCACTGCCGCTTGCGCGAATCCCTCGCGCCCTGCAGAGTGCAGCGGTCCCGAACCCTCGCGGAGGTTGCCATGGTTGGGCTGTCCGGTCTCTGGATGCCGATTGTGCTGTCCGCGGTGCTCGTGTTCGTCGCCAGTTCCCTCATCCATATGGTGTTGGGCTGGCACAAGGGGGAGTACGCCCAGCCGCCCGGCGAGCAGGCCATCGCCGAGGCGATCCGGGCGGCGAAGGTGGCACCGGGCGAGTACCTGATGCCGTATGCCGCCGACATGAAGACGATGGGAACGCCCGAGTTCAAGGCGCGCCTGGAGCAAGGCCCGAACGTGCTGATGACCGTCCGCCAGCCGGGCGCCGGCGGCATGGGGAAGATGCTTGCGCTGTGGTTCGTGTACTGCCTCGTCGTGAGTGTCTTTGCAGGGTATGTCGCGGGCCGCGCGCTTGGCTGGGGCGCCGACTACCTGCGCGTGTTTCGGTTTGCGGGCGTCACGGCGTTCGCAGGCTACGGCCTCGCGCTCTGGCAGTCGTGGATCTGGTGGAGCAAGTCGACGCGTGCCACGATCACCGGGACCCTGGATGCGCTCATCTACGCGCTGCTGACCGCCGGCGCGTTCGGCTGGCTCTGGCCGCGTTAGGCGGCGCGCCGTGACCGGGGTGACTGCAGGCAGTGCGGCGGCCGCCCCGGCCGCGACCTTCCGGGACGTCACGGCGGCGCAGTGGAGGTCGCTCGCCGCCGCGACGCTTGGGTGGATGTTCGACTCGATGGACTTCCTGCTGTATGTGATGGCCATTGGGCGCATCCAGAAGTACTTCAACATCGACGCGGGTACCGCCGGGCTCGTGGCCACGGCGACGCTCCTCACCGCCGCCGCGGGCGGCCTCACGTTCGGCGTCATCGCGGACAAGCTCGGCCGCGTGCGGGCCCTCAGCCTCACGATCCTCGTCTACGCGGTGTGCTCCGTGGGCGCGGCCACGTCGCAAACGGTGTGGCAACTGGCCGCATGGCGCGCGGCGCTCGGATTCGGCATGGGCGGCGAGTGGGCCGCGGGCGCGGTGCTCGTGACGGAGACGTGGCCGCCGGCGCTCCGCAACAAGGCGACGAGCATGATGCAATCGTCGTGGGCCCTCGGCGCGATCCTCGCCGCCGCGATCGCCGGGCTCGTGCTCGACGTCCTGCCGCTCGGCGAGGAGTCGTGGCGCTGGCTGTTCGCCATCGGCGCGCTGCCGGCGCTTCTCGCCTGGTGGGTGCGCCGGCGCGTGGAGGAGCCCGAGGTCTGGAAGTCGAACCGTGACGCGGGCCGCCTCGTCGGGAACCCGTACCGCGTGCTGTTCTCGCGGGAGTTGCGCGCCCGCACGCTGCTGGCGTGCACCCTCTCGTCGCTCCTGCTCTTCGCCTACTGGGGCCTCTTCACCTGGCTCCCGAACCTCCTGGCCTCGCCCGTCGCCCAGGGCGGCGCCGGGATGAGCATCGTGAAGAGCACCGCGTTCATCATCCCCATGCAAGTTGGCGCGTTCATCGGGTACCTCAGCTTCGGCCCGCTGGCCGACCGGTTCGGCCGGCGCGTGACGTTCGCCGCGTTCACCGTCACGGCGGCCATCATCGTGCCCGTGTACCTGCACCTGATGGCGTCGCCGGTGCTCCTGATGCTGCTCGGGCCGGTGCTCGGCTTCGTGGGCCACGGCTACTGGTCCATGCTCGGGCCCCTGCTGTCGGAGCTGTTCCCCACCGCCGTGCGGGCATCGGGCCAGGGGCTCGGCTACAACTCGGGCCGGATCGCGGGCGCAGCCGCGCCGTACGTGATGGGCGTGCTCGCGGGCGTGCCCGGCATCGGTTTCGTTGCCGCGCTCGGCATCACCTCGCTGTTCTACATCGCAGCCGCAGTGGTGGTGTTCGCGCTGCCCGACGCAAGCGCCAGGCCGCTGGCCGCGTAGCGCCGCGTAGCGCCGCGTAGCGCCGCGTAGCGCCGCGTA
>JAYEKC010000471.1:0-1954 GCA_034716715.1 Gemmatimonadota bacterium
GCTCGATCGCGATGCCCGCGATGGTCTCCAGCTCGGCGCGCGAGAAGACGTGTCCGGTGGGATTGTGGGGGGAGTTGACCACGATCGCGCGGGTGCGCGGCGTGACGGCCGCGCGGAGCCGGTTGGCGTCGAAGTGCCAGTCGGGCGTCACGAGCGGCACGAACACCGGCATGGCCTCGCAGAGAATCGCGTCGGGCCCGTAGTTCTCGTAGAACGGCTCGAAGATGACCACCTCGTCGCCCGGGTCGAACAGCGCGAGGAAGACCGACGCCGTCGCCTCGGTGGCACCGCACGCCACGGTGAGATGCCGCTCCGGGTCAACCTCCATGCCGTAGCGACGCTTGTACTTGTCGGCGACGGCGTGCCGGAGCTTCCGCGACCCCCACGTGATGGCGTACTGGTTGACGTCGTCGCGAATCGCCTGGACGGCGGCCTCCTTCATTGACTCCGGCATCGGGAAGTCCGGGAACCCCTGGGACAGGTTCACGGCGCCGTACTGGTTGGCGACCCGGGTCATCTCGCGGATGACGGACTCGCTGAACGTGTGCGTGCGCTTGGCGTTTGGCATATGTACCCGGGGCGGGAATCGAACCCGCAAGCCACTCTCGTGGCGGGGGATTTTGAGTCCCCTGCGTCTGCCAGTTCCGCCACCCGGGTAAGGCGCCGCGACGCCGGCGAAAAACGACGTGCGCCGCAGCCAGCAGAAGCTAGCCGCAGCGCACGGAACGGGCCAACCTGACGCTTACGGAGCGCCCTGCGGTTGCACGGTCGGCGGCTGCCGCGGAGGCCGCCGCTGTGGGGCCGGCGCCGACGGTTCGGCCGGAGGTCCGCCCCGGCGGACGCGCAGCGCCCCCGGGTCCTGCTGCCCGCCATCGCCATCCGGGCCCGGCGGTCCGCCCGGGCCCATACGGCCACCCTGGCCCCGCATCCCCTCCACGCGCTGGCGGATCTGCTCCTCCATGCCGATGTACTGTGCCCGTTGCAGCGGCGTGAGCACGCCCGCCAACTCGCGCTGCTCGGCTTCCATCACGTGGATCCGCTGGCGCTGCGCCTTCATCATCCGGTCGAGCAGGTCGCTCACCTGCGGCTGGCGCGTCGAGTCACCCGCCACGATCTCCTCGCGGAGCGACATCCGGATGTCGCGCTCCTGCTCGAGGAGCGTGCGGCGGCGCCCGGCATACTTCGTGTTGATTTCCGACACCTTCTGCATCTGCGCGTCGGTGAGGCCGAGCCGGTTTCGCAGCATCTGCGCGAACCGCTGGCGCACCTGCGCCTCGAGTGCCGCGCGGTTCGGCCGCGCCGAATCGGGGCGCAGCGGCTGCTGCTGCTGCATCGCGCCACGGCGTCCCGGGCGCGGCGGATTCCCCTGCGCGCTTGCCGCAACGGGGAGCGCGGCCACCAGGGCCGCCACGGTCATCAGGGTCCTTCGCATCAGTTACGCCCTCCCTCTCCATCCGATCCCGGCGCGATGGGCTTCGCCATCACCTCCGGGTCGGCCAGTACGTTGCCTTCCATCCCGTCCATGGCCACGAGCAGCGCCTCCACCTGTGCGTCGGTGAGGTCACTGAGGCTCACGCCAAGCCGGATCGCGCCGCCCGCCGCCGGTTCGCCGGCCGCAGGCCCAACGTCGGTATCCGGCCTCTGCGCCACCTCTCCGACGGCCAGTTGCGCGACCGAGTCCGCGACCGCCCGGGGGTCGGCGCCCGCGCCGCGGACGGCGACGTACGTCGCCGTGGCCGCGATGATGAGGGTGACACTGGCGGCCAGGCGCCACAGCGGCTGGCGATGGAACGGAATGGCCGCCGGGGGTGCCGTGTGCACCGGGCGCGCCGCGCCACGCCGCGGGATGGCTGCGACGATCGCCGCCACGTCCGGCGCGGGCACGGCGTAGGCGCGGCCCACCGCGCGCAGCACGTCGAGCTCCGCGCGGCACTCCGCGCACGCCGCAAGGTGG
>JAYEKC010000472.1:0-1953 GCA_034716715.1 Gemmatimonadota bacterium
AACGTAGGTGCTCCACCGGACGTCCGTGGGCTTCGCGTCGGGTGCGAGCGGCATGCTCACCACGTCGCGCGACCCCCGCTGCCGGACGCGCAGCACGGGTGATGAAATCGGCTGCGCCGTTGCCCGCATCGCGAAGCCCACGGCACACGTGAGCGACCGCCCGCCGCCGTAGTCCACGTGCTTGCCGACGAGTTCCACGCGGCCCGGCACCACGTATCGGCGAGTCGTCACGGGCGCGGCTCCATGCCGGCCAGTCGCGCGGCTACGCGGGCCACGTCCGCCCGGTGCGAAAGGTCGAGCACGCCGTCGCGAACGCGCACCACCCGGAACCGGACGCCCAGGTCGCGCATCGCGACGGTGACGGCGTCCTGGAGTTCGAGTTCTCCCCGCGACGAGGGCCGCACGCGCATGCAGGCCTCGAAGATCTCCGGCGTGAACGACCAGAGGTTCATGGACACCCACCGCTCGCCGGTGCGCGCCAGCGGGTCGTCGGGCGCGGGCTTCTCGCGCACGGCGCGCAGCGTGTCGTCCGGCGCGATGTCGAGCAGGGCGAAGCGCAGGACGCGTTCGGGCTCGAAGCCGCCCAGCCGCACGAGGGTGTCGGCCTCGAAGGCGACCAATCCGCACGCGCCGATGCCGGCCGCGGCCCCGAGTGTGGCGGGCGAGTAGTAGTTGTCGGCGTTGAGGACGAGGAACGGCGCGTTGCGGATGGCGTCGCGCGCCGCGTACACGGCGTCGGCCGTGCCGCGCGGCTGGTCCTGCACGGCGTACCGCAGCACGACGCGCTCCGGCGGGCTCCGGTCGTAGTGGTCTCGTATCGTCGCGTGGTCCGCCGCAACCACGAGCACCACCTCGGCGATGCCGGCGTCGGCGAGCGCGGAGACGACGTAGTCGAGGAACGGCCGCCCGCCCTCGATCGTCATCATCCCCTTGGCGCCCGTCGCGGCCGCGGCCTGCTGCGCGTCCGAAAGGGCCGCCCCGTCGTCGCGGCGCATGCGGGTGCCCAGCCCGCGGGCCAGGATCACCGCCTGCGTCGTGGGGGTCACGCGCCGGTCCTCCGCCCTCAGTCCGTCGTGGCGCCGGCCCAGAATCCGCGCAGCACCCGCCACATCCCGAATCCGCTGGCGACGAACACCGCGCCCCAGACGTAGAACTGTGGCATCCGTCCGTACAGCAGGCTGCCGACGCCGAACAGCGCCGAGTACACGAAGAGGCAGCCGAGCACCCAGCCCGCGAGGGCCTGCGCGGGCGATTCGGGCGAGCCCTGCACGCCCGACGCGGCCCGAATGGGCTCCCAGCCGGGCCCGCCGGGTTTCACGAGCGAATAGAACTTCACGAGCGTTTCCCGGTCGTTCTGCGGACCGAACAGGGTGACGGCCACCCAGATCACGCTCGTGGTGGCCACGTTCACGATCAGCGAGACGTCCTCCGGGATCTGCGCGCCGTTTTTCCGCGCGACGAAGAACGCCAGGGCCACCACGAACGACCCGACCATGGCGCTGATCTCGCTCCACGCACTCACCCGCCACCAGAACCAGCGGAGCAGGTACAGCAAACCGGTGCCCGCGCCGATGGAGAGGATGAGGTCGAACGCCTCCTTGGCGGTGCCGAGGGCGTACGTCATCAGCGCGGCGATGACCATCAGCCCCGCCGTCGTCAGGCGTCCGGCGAGCACGTAGTGCGTCTCGGCCTTGCCGGGCCGCAGGAACCGGCGGTAGAGGTCGTGGACGAGGTACGACGTGCCCCAGTTGAGATGCGTCTCGATCGTCGAGCGGTAGGCGGCGAGCACGCCCGCGATCACGAACCCGAGAGCGCCGGCGGGGAGGAATCTCATCATGGCCGGGTACGCCATGTCGTGCCCGATGAGCGCCTTGTCCACGTACGGGAACGCGGCGCCGATGTCGGTGAGCTGGGGGTAGATGAGCGTGCTTGACAGCGCGACGATGATCCACG
>JAYEKC010000473.1:0-1951 GCA_034716715.1 Gemmatimonadota bacterium
CGCGCCGCTGTATGCCATGGGCGTCATCGGCGGCGAGCGATGCCTGACGGCGGTGCGCGACGAGCCGGAGCTGGTGCGGGCGACGCTGGATGTGGTGCACGAGTGGGCGACGGCGGCGCTTGAGGTGCTGCTGGAGGCGAACGTGGACGTGGTCTATCGGTCCACCTGCTACGAGACCGTGGACCTGTTCGCCCCCGCCGATGTGCGCGAGCTGTTCATGCCGCTGCTGACTGCGGACGTGGCGCTGTGCCACGAGGCCGACACGTCCCTGCACAGCTTCGCGCAGACGGGCATCATGCCCCTGCTCGACGACTGGGCGAACGCGGGCGTGGACGTGATCTCATCGCTGGACCCGCTCGGGCCCAACGCCATCGACCTTGCGGAGACGAAGCGCCGCGTCGGCGACCGCTGCTGCCTCATGGGCGGCGTGGATAATCGCGGCCCGTTCATCGACGGCAACCCGGTGCAGATGCGGCAGGCGGTGATTGACACGCTCCGCGTGATGGCGCCCGGCGGCGGATACATCCTCTCGCCCGCGGGCATGATCTTCCCGGAGGGCCGCCCCGAGAACCTGCAGGCCTTCATCGACGCCGGACGCGAGTCGGGCCGCTATCCGCTCGAGCTGCCGTAGCGCGACTGCATGAGGCCGTGGGCGTCCGCGCGCCTGCGGCCGGCGAAGCAGGTATTCCGCGGCGTTGGGAGAATGTACTAGGTCCACACGTGGCAGCCAAAGGTCTAACACGCCTTCAGGAGGAGATTGAGGATGTCTGACGAGAAGCTTGCGGTTGACGGTGGCGATCCGATCCGGACCGAGGAGTTCCCCCCGTGGCCGTATTTCGAGCAGGACAGCATCGACGCGGCGATGGAGCCACTCAAGACCGGAAAGGTGAACTACTGGACGGGCCCCGTGGGCATGGAGTTCGAGAAGAAGTACGCCGAGTGGTGCGGCCGCGAGTGGGCCATCTCCACCGCCAACGGCACGACCGCGCTGCACACCGCGCTGGGCGGGATGGGGATCGGGCCTGGTGACGAGGTGATTGTGCCCAGCTACACCTTCATCGCCTCCTCCATGTCCGTGGCGCAGGCCGGGGCCATTCCGGTTTTCGCGGACGTCGAGAAGCTCACGCACACCATCTCGCCCGAGTCCATCGAGGAGAATGTCACGCCGCGCACGCGGGCCATCATTCCCGTGCACCTCTACGGCTGCATGTGCGACATGGACCCGATCCTCGACATTGCCGAGCGCTACGACCTCTGGGTGCTGGAGGACTTCGCCCAGGCTCCCGGCGGCGAGTACAAGGGCAAGAAGGCGGGCAGCATCGGCGACATCGGCGCCGTCTCGTTCTGCCAGAGCAAGCACTTCACCACCGGTGGCGAGGGCGGCATGGTCGTCACCGATGACGAGGACTGGGCCTGGGAGTGCCGGTCATTCCGCGACCACGGCTACGACGTGTCCGAGCGCATGAGGCTGCTGGAGCTGGAGGCGACGCTGCCCTACATCCACAACCGCATCGGGTTCAACTTCCGCATGACCGAGATGCAGTCGGCCATCGGCGTCGTGCAGCTCGAGAAGATGGACACCTGGCACCTGCCGACGCGTCGCCGCAACGCCAAGATCCTCGACGGGGAGCTGGAGGGCGAGGAGTACATCCAGGCGCTGCCCATCGACAGCGAGGAGCGCAGGAACGCCTACTGGCTCTACCCGATCATCCTCGACACCGACCGGCTGAGCGTGGAGGGACGGGACTTCTTCGAGGCCGTGGCCGCCGAGGGCGTTCCCGCCGGCCCCGTTCAGTGGCCGCAGGGCTACAAGGAGAAGTGTTACAGCCGCCATCGCGGCTTCGGGACGCTGAAGTACCCGTTCCGCGACCCGAACGCGCGCCAGGAGGCGGCCGACTACATCCACACATTCTGCCCCAACGCGGCGTGGGCCGAGGAGCGCACGTTCTTC
>JAYEKC010000474.1:0-1946 GCA_034716715.1 Gemmatimonadota bacterium
GCGCCGGACCGATGGACTCGAGTGCGCCGGCGGGCAACGGCGCCAGCGCGCGCGCGAACCACTCGCCGGCGCGGTTCGCGAGATCCGCCGCCGCTTCCTCGCGGGTGGCGCTGAACACGACGTTCGCGAGCCGGACCACGGGCGGGTATGCCGGGCTCGCCCGGTGGGCGAGCTCCTCGGCGACGAACCCGTCGTAGTCGTGGCGCTGCGCGGCCGTGAGCGCGTGGTGCCCGGGCGCGCGCGTCTGGACGATCACTTCCCCGCCCTTCGGCCCGCGGCCCGCGCGCCCCGCCACCTGGCTCACCAGCTGGAACGTGCGCTCCGACGCGCGAAAGTCGGGCAGGTTGATGCCGATGTCGGCGTCCACCACGCCCACGAGGGTTACGTTCGCGAAGTCGAGTCCCTTGGCGATCATCTGGGTGCCGAGGAGGATGTCCACCTCGCCGCGCCCCACGCGGCCGAGGATCTCCGCGTGGGCCCACTTCCCGCTCGTCGTGTCGATGTCCATCCGTGCGATGCGGGCCGACGGGAACTGCTCGGCGAGCACGCGCTCCACCTGTTGCGTGCCGATGCCGCGCTGGCGCAGCGTGGCGGCGCCACAGCGCGGGCACGCCGCATGCGGCGCCTCGCGATGCAGGCAGTAGTGGCACACGAGCCGGTCGGCCACGCGATGGTACGTGAGCGAGATGGAGCATCGCGGACACTCGGCCACCCACTCGCATTCGCTGCACTGCACGAACGAGGCGTACCCGCGCCGGTTGAGGAGCAGGATGGCCTGCTCGGCGCGGCCCAGGCGATCGGTGATGGCGCGCTGGAGCGGCGCGCTCAGCACCGTACGCAGCGCGCGGTCGGCGGGCGCCGCGGCCTTCACCTCGAGCCGGAGGTCCACGAGCGCCACGTGCGGCAGGGCCCCGCCGCCCACGCGGTCGGGCAGCGCGAGCTTCGCGTACTTCCCGTCGAGCACGTTCTGCCACGTCTCGAGGCTCGGCGTGGCGCTGCCCAGCACGCACACGGCGCCGGCGGCCCGCGCACGCACGATGGCGACGTCGCGCGCGTGGTAGCGTGGCGCGTCGGCCTGCTTGTAGCTCGACTCGTGTTCCTCGTCCACGATCACCGCGCCGAGGTCGGGCAGCGGGGCGAACACGGCGCTGCGCGCGCCCACGGCGATCCGCTTCTCTCCGCTCCGGAGCGCCTTCCAGGCGTCGTAGCGCTCGCCGTCCGACAGCGCGGAGTGCAGCACCGCCACGCGGTCGCCGAACACGGCGCGGAAACGGTCCACCGTCTGCGGGGTGAGCGCGATTTCCGGCACGAGCACGATGGCGGTGCGGCCCCGCCCGTCCACCACGTGCCGCAGGAACTCCATGTACACGAGCGTCTTGCCGCTGCCGGTGATGCCGTGCAGGAGGGTCACGCTGCCGGGCGCGGCGGCGTCGAGGGCGGCGATGGCCGCGCGCTGGGCCGCCGTGGGCGCGACGCGGGGCGCGGCCGGCGGCTCGTGCGCCGCGAACGGGTCCCGCGCCACGACGTCGCGCTCCACCGCGACGAGTCCCTTCCTCGCCAGGGCCGACAGCACGGCCGGCGTGCACCCCACGGCCTTCATCGCCTGGTCGGCGTCGGCGCGGCCGCCGAGGGACTCGACGAACTCGTACGCCGCCCGCTGTTGCGGTGCACGCTTGAACGCGGCGTCGCGCTCGATGAGCGTGGCGAGCGCCTTCGTGATCGCGAGCATCCGCCGCGTCTTCACGGCGGGGTCGGGCCGGCGCGCCGCGCCCAGCGCCACGGGCAGCGCGGCGCGCAACACCATCCCCACCGGCGACACGTAGTAGTCGGCGAGCCAGCCGCACACCTCCAGCAGGTCGGGCTGGAAGACGGGCTCGGCGTCGGGGACGCCGAGGAGGGGCTTGATGGCCGCGGCCTTCTCCGGCGCGCGGATGGGCGCGTTGGCG
>JAYEKC010000475.1:0-1944 GCA_034716715.1 Gemmatimonadota bacterium
TCCTCGCGTACTACCCGCGCACGCAGGACCGCACGGTCATCATCTTCCCGTCGGCCATCACGATGCTCACCGTGCAGCAGGCCCTGAAGGAACGCACCGACATCAAGCTGGGTGTGCAGAACATCCACTGGGAGGACCACGGCGCGTTCACCGGCGAGAACTCGGCCGCCATCGCGCGCGGGGCGGGCGCGCGCTACGCGCTGGTCGGCCACTCCGAGCGCCGCCACGTATTCGGCGAGACGGACGAGCAGGCGGGCCGCAAGGTGGCCGCGGCGGTGCGTGGCGGCCTCATTCCCGTGCTCTGCGTGGGCGAGACGCTCGCCGAGCGCGAGCGCGGCGATACGGAGACCGTCGTGTTGCGGCAACTCCGCACCGGCCTCGCGCACGTCGAAAAGGCGCAGGTCGGTGCATGCCTCATCGCCTACGAGCCCGTCTGGGCCATCGGCACCGGGAAGACCGCGACGCCGGGCGACGCGTCGGCCGTGCACACGACCATTCGCACCGACCTCCGCACGCTCGCGGGAGAGCGAGCCGAGGGGATGCCCATCCTGTACGGGGGAAGCGTGAACCGCGGCAACGCCGCGGCCCTCCTTGCGGCACCGGAGGTGGACGGACTGCTGGTGGGAGGCGCAAGCCTCGATGCGGAAGGGTGGTCGGCCATTGCCCGTACTTGAGGGACGGCGATAAGTCGCTTATTCTTCAAGGCTTACCAGAATCCGCACCATCGACGCGACCCGACATGCTGGCCAACTTCCTCATCGTGCTGCTCCTGATCGACGCCTTTGTGCTGATGGCGGCCATCCTGCTGCAATCCGGCAAGGGCGGGGGCCTCGCAGCCAGCTTCGGCGGGGCGTCCACCGGGGACCAACTCTTCGGCGCGAGGCAGGCCGGCAACCTCCTCACCCGGGTCACGTGGTGGGGCGCCGGAATCTTCCTGGGCATCGCCTTCATCATGCAGTTGATGTCATCGCGCGCCTCTGGGCCGACGTCGGTTCTCGACCAGTCGTTTGGCGCGCCGCCGAAGGCCGCCCCCGCGCGGACCGGCGACAGCGCCGCTGCGCCCGCGTCGCCCCTTCAAGCACTGCCGCCCGCCGCGCCGGCGGGGGCCGGCAGCGGCACCACCAAGAAGCAGCCCTGACGGCGTGACTTCGCTCGGCGGGACTCCAGGGTTCCTCCTCCTCGAGGACGGAACCCTTTTTCATGGTCAGGTGGACACGCCGGCGGGGCTCCCGGCCGTTGCGGAGGTGGTGTTCACCACGAACATGACCGGCTACCAGGAGGTCTTCACCGACCCGTCGTACCGGGGCCAGATCGTGGTGATGACGGCACCGATGATCGGGAACTACGGGGCGAACGATGAGGATCCAGAGTCCACGAAGCCGCAGGTCGCCGGCGTCGTCGTTCGCGAACTGTCCGCCTCGTTTTCGAACTGGCGCGCCGATGGCGGACTCGCGGCGTACCTGCGCGACGCGCAAATCCCCATCCTGCATGACGTTGACACCCGCCGCCTCACGCGCCATCTAAGGACGGTCGGTGTGCTGCGCGGCGTGCTGGGACTTGGTGAATCGCCGTCCGCCTCCGACAAGGCGGCGCTCGAGGCGTGCCCGTCAATGTCCGGCCTGGACCTCGCAACCGTAGTCTCGACGCCGAAGCGCTACGAGTGGGGCGACCCGAAGTCCCCGCGCCACATCGTGGCGTACGACTACGGCATCAAGCACAACATCCTGCGGCTCTTCGCGGAGCGCGGATGCCGGACGACCGTGGTGCCATCGCAAACGTCCGCGGCCGACGTGCTCGCCCTGAAGCCCGACGGCGTATTTCTCTCGAATGGCCCGGGAGATCCCGAGGCGGTGGCCTATGCGCCTGCCGCCGTCCGCCAGATCGCCGGGACCGGTGTGCCGGTGTTCGGCATTTGCCTTGGGCATCAGATCCTGGGGCTTACCT
>JAYEKC010000476.1:0-9933 GCA_034716715.1 Gemmatimonadota bacterium
ACGACCCGCGCGCGAGGCCATCACGCCCGCCACCCTCGCCGACAGCGCGCCCGTCGCGGCCGCGCTCCTGGCCATTGCGCGCGACAAGTCGCGCTCGCGGGATGTCCGCCGGAGCGCCCTCTCGTGGGCGTCGCGGCGGCGCGACGAGCCCGGCGGACCGGGGGCGGCGGCCATCGCGCGTGCCCTGAATGAGATCGTCCGGGATCGAGAGGAGGGCGAGTCCATCCGCCAGCACGCCCTCTCGACCATCTCGTCGTTCAACCGCGGCGAGGGCATCCCGACGCTGGTGGCGTTCGCCGCGGACGGTGACGCATGGGTGGCGACGCAGGCCATCCGCACGCTCGCCCGCTCCGGCGACCCGCGGGCGCGCGCGTTCACGCGCGACGCGGTGAAACGGGACGACCTGCCGGACGACGTGAGGCCGGAAGTCATCCGGGGGCTCGGCGGCGACTACGCCACGGGTGCCGACTACCAACTGCTCCGAGACCTGTACTCGAAGCTGAACGCCGACCGCGACCGCGATGCGGTGATCGGCGTGCTCGCAAACGCCGGAGGGCGGGAGAACACGGACTGGCTCCTGTCGCTCGCCCGGTCGCCAACGGAGACGGTCGGCCGGCGCCGGCGCGTGATCTCCGCGCTGGCGAAGCTGGACGACCTGCGGGTCACGGCGGCCCTCAAGGACCTGGTGATCAAGTAGCGGCCCGGCGGCGGTGACGACCGAGGGACGGACGAGGGGGCTTCCACCCCCGGCCGTCCCTCGGTCTCTTTCCCCGTGCCTCCACCAGGGCCGTCCGCCGTGACCACACCGCATTCATATGACGTCATCGTCGTCGGGCTCGGGGCGATGGGTAGCGCGACCGCTGCCCACCTCGCCGAGCGCGGCAGGCGGGTGCTCGGCATCGACCAGTTCACGCCGCCCCACACCATGGGCTCGTCGCACGGCGAGAGCCGGATCATCCGGCTCGCCTACTTTGAGCACCCGCTGTACGTGCCGCTGGTGCGCCGCGCGTACGACCTGTGGCGGCGCCTGGAGCGCGACGCCGACGCGTCCGGGCTGCTCACGGTGACCGGGGGCCTCATGCTCGGCAGCCCAACGAGCGGGCTGATCGCGGGGGCGCGGCGGGCCGCGGCGGAACACGGCGTCACCGTCGAGGAGATTCCCAACTCCAGCCTCCAGGACCGGTTCCCGCAGTTCATGCCGATGCCCGGGTTCACCGGACTGCTGGATCCCGCGGCGGGATTCCTCAACCCCGACCGGTGCGTGAAGGCCCACCTCCAGCGCGCCGCCGCGAATGGGGCCACGTTGCGGTACGACGAACCGGTGCTGGAGTGGACGCCGGCCGGTGAAGGCGTGCGGGTGCGCACGACGCGCGGAACGTACGAGGCAGGCAGGCTCGTCCTGGCTGCCGGGCCGTGGATGCCCGAATTACTCGGCGCGATGGGCCCCATGCTGAGCGTGGAGCGACAGACGGTGGTGTGGTTCGATCCGCCCGGCGACCCCGACATGTGGTCGCCCGACCGGTTCCCCATCTACATGTGCGAGTTCGACGACGGCCAGCTGATCTACGGCTTCCCGCTGCAGCCCCGTGGCTGGAAAGCCGCGGTGCACTATGAAGGTGAACCGGTCACGGAGATGCGCACGGTTCGCCGAACGGTCGAGCCGCACGACATCGCGCGCGTTCGCGGCGCCGCCGCGCGCCTCTTTCCGTGGGTGGCCGGCGCTCCGGTCCGCGACTCGGCCTGCTGCTTCTACACCGACACGCAGGACCTCAGGTTCGTGGTCGATTTCCTGCCCGGGATGCCGCAGGTGCTCGTTTCGAGCCCGTGCTCGGGGCACGGGTTCAAGTTCGCGTCGGCAATCGGCGAGCTGCAGGCGCAGCTGCTGCTCGATGGCCGAGCTGACTTCGACGTCGCGCCGTTTCGCATCGATCGCTGACGCGGGCCCTTCCGGGCCGCCGTACATTCACGACATGCGGTGTAATCCCCCCGTGTTCCTCGGAGCGGCGCTCGTCGCCGGCGCCCTGCCTTTCATGGCCGGCGCACAGGCCGTTCGCGGAACCGTCGTACTGCCGGACGGTCGCACGCCGGCCGCTGGGGTGATCGTCACCGCGACGGGCGATTCGGGCCGGGTGGGCCGCGCGCTTACGGGAGACCGGGGCGCATACCTCATCACCCTGCCCTCGCCGGGGCGGTATGTGGTGCGCGCCCTGCGCGTGGGATACCAGCCCACGACGAGCCCACCAGTGACAATCGGCGGGCGCGACACCGTGTGGGCCAACCTGACGCTTTCTGGAGTGGGTATTTCGCTTGGGGCCGTCACCGTGAAGGGCGAGGATGTCTGCCGCGTACGACCCGACTCCGGAGCACTGGTGGCCCAGGCGTGGGAGGAGGCGCGCAAGGCGATCCTCTCGTCACGGCTCGCATCCGCCGATGCGCCGCTCGTGGCCGAATGGATCGAGTACGACCGAACGCTCGATCCCTCGGGGCGCATCGTGCGCGGCCTCAAGGTGAGGTCCACCACCAGTCCCACCACCCACGCCTTCCGCAGCGTGCCGGCGGAATCGCTTGCCACGCACGGCTACGTGGTGCCCCAGGGCGAGGAGACGACCTACCACGCGCCCGACGGCGACGCGCTCCTCTCGGACTCGTTCGCGGCGACACACTGCTTCCAGGTGGTGCGGCCGGCGCGCGGCGCCGATTCACTCATCGGCGTGGCGTTCCGTCCGGCGAAGGACCGCCGCGACTTCCGCGACATCGAGGGTGCGTTCTGGCTCGACCGGCGCTCCGCCGAGTTGCGGTGGATGGAGTACCGCTACACGAGCATGCCCGATGTGGTGGCCAAGGCTGAAGCCGGCGGGCGCGTGGACTACCTGCGCCTTGGCACGGGCAGCTGGCTCATCGGGAAGTGGAGCATCCGGATGCCGGTGGCCCGACGCGCCGGCACGGTAGCCGACGCCGGGACGCGGCGCGTGATTCGCCAGCCGAACGCACTCGAGCTCGACGCGGTGCGTGTGACCGGCGGTGAGGTGACGGCCGTGCATCGCGCCGACTCGCTCCTCTACCGCGCGGCCGGCGCGGCGTTCGAAGTCGTGGCCACGACGCGGGACTCGACGATCGAGCGGCGGGGGGCGGAGGCCAGGCTCCTCGGCACCGACTACACGATGACGCTCGACTCCACCGGGCACGGACGCGTTGCGCCGGTGCTCGAGGGCCGGTACGAGCTGCGGCTCAGCACGCCCCTGATGGATTCGCTGCGCATTGAGCCCGTGCGCCGCGAGGTGGAAATCAGCGTTCGCGCCCGTGTCGATACGGTGCGCCTCCCCACGCGCGAACAGCTCCTCGCCTCGGCGTGCCGCGACTCGGCGAAGGCGAACGAGGCGATGCTGCGGGGATTCGTCCGGGACTCGGCCGGGCGCACGGTGGGGGACGCGGCGGTGACGGCCACCTGGCAGGGATCGTTCCGGCTGGTGGGTGCCAGCACGGACAAGGACCGCAATCTCGGCTGGACGGACCGGAGCGTCGGTGCGCTGACGGACTCCACCGGCGCCTGGCGAATCTGTGGCGTTCCGCGCGAACTGCCCGTGGTGATTCGTGCGTCGCGTGACCTGATGACGGATGCACGTCGTGTGCGCCTCGGCCTGGACGACGCGATCGCGAACTTCGACCTCGCGCTGCATCGCACGGCGCCCCCCGTGGATCGCCAGTTTCCGGACTCGATGATCGCGGTCGTCGAGCTCATGGTGACGAATGGCGATGGCGTTCCGGTTCCCGACGTCCGGCTCGATCTCGAGATCCCCGGGGTCGGATCGCGCACGGTCACCACGGGCGCCACGGGCCGGACGCTCGTGGCCGATGCGCGCGCGGGGCGCCTCGTGGTGACAGCGCGCCGGATCGGGTTCCTGCCCGGCAAGGTGTCGGCGGCGGTGGCACCCGGGCGCAACACCATCCCGATCATCCTCGGCGAGGCGCGCCTCCCCGCGCTCGACACGGTGCGCATCATGGGAGACCGGCGCGTGTTCGGCCTCGACCGACTCGACGAGTTCGAGGACCGGCGACTGAACAAGCTCGCCACGCGCACGATCACGCGGCAGGAGATCGAGAAACGAAATCCCACGGAGGCGTGGCAGATGCTCACCAACGTTCCGTCGTTGAAGATCGCCGATCGGGGCGACGGGAAGGTGGTGGCCACGATGACCCGCGCGATGGTGCAGAACTTCAGCAATGCGCCGTGCTATCCGCGGGTGATCGTGGACGGTGTCCTCCTGCAGGAGGACGCTCCTCCGCCGCGCTTCGGATCCGCAGCCAACGCCTCGCCCGCCGGCCCCAGCGTTCCGCAGCCGACGGACCTCTCACGGTTGCCGCCGCCGGACGCGATCTACGGCATCGAGGTGTTTGCCGGGCCGGCGTCCATTCCGCTGCAGTATGGTGGCAGCGGAAACGGCAAATGGTGCGGACTGATCGCGATCTGGACGAAGTAACCGCGGCTACGCGCCGAGCTTTTTCGTCGCGCCGGTGAGGATCTCGATCGCGCGATCGAGCTTCGGGGCTGCCGTCGCGAACGAGAACCTGACAAATCCCGTGCCGGTCGGGCCGAAGTCGGTGCCCGGGCACCCGGCCACACCGAACTCCTGCAGCAGCCTGGAGGCGAGCGCGTCGGTGTCGAGGCGTGAACTGTCCAGCAACGCACGCACGTCGGTGAACGCGTAGAACGCACCGGATGGGAGCGCGCACCGCATGCCCGGCACCGTGTTGAGCCCGGCGACGAACCGGTCACGCCGCTCGTGCAGCGATTTCCGGAGGGCGTGCACCACGTCCTGCGGGCCCGCCACCGCCGCCAGCCCGCCGCGCTGGATGAACGGCGGCGTGCACGACGTGTTGTTGATCACCAGCGCGACGAGGTCTTCGTACAACGCCTCGGGCACGATGCCGAAGCCGAGCCGCCACCCGGTCATGGACCAGCGCTTGCTGAAGCCGTCGATGATGATCGTGCGGTCGAGCATCCCGGGCACCGCGGCCGCCGAAGGTGAAATGCCGTCGGGATAGTCGTAGGCGAGGCCGCTGTAGATCTCGTCGCTGATCACCCACAGGTTGCGCTCCTGCGCCACGCGGGCAATGCGCTCGAGGTCCTCGCGCGTCGCTGTCCACCCCGTGGGATTGTGCGGCGTGTTGAGCACGATCGCCCGGGTGCGTGGCGTGAGCTGGGCGTCGAACGAGGCCCAGTCGAGCCGCCATCCCGCGTCCGTCATGCCGATGGTGTACGTGCGTTCGATGCCTCCAGCCAGCCGAACCGCGGACGGATAGATGGGGAACCCCGGCGTCGGAATGAGCACTTCGTCGCCGGGGTTCACGGCGGCGAGCAGGGCGTACTGGAGCATCGGCTTCGCCGCCGAGGTCACCACCACGTTGCCGAGCGTGGCGGGGATGCCGCGCGTACGCGCGTACGCGACAATCGCCTCGCGCAGCTCCGGGATGCCGGCCGGCGCCGTGTACTTCGCGTCGTCGGCCTCGAGCGCCCGGACTCCCGCGTCCGTCGCGTGCGACGGCGAGGGAAAATCGGGCTGGCCGAGCTCGAGGTGCACCACCTCGCGCCCTGCCAGTTCGAGCGCGCGGGCCGCGGCGGCCACCGCGAACGCGCCCTCGATGGCGAGCTTGCCGAGCCGGTCGGCCGGCGCCGGCTGGCTCACGCGGAGCGTCACGCCAGGCTCACGACGAGCGACGTGCCGGACTCACTTCTGCGGGTGCGGCGTCAGGTGCACCTGCTGCCCACCCTGGGAGAGCGAGATGATCAGGCGGTCGTAGGCCGGCGCCTCGCGCGACGTGGGCGGATACGGATTCTCGTGCGGCAGTGATAGCACGAACACGTCGTCGCCGCGCTCGCCCAGCGGGGCGCCGATCGGCGTGGGGTCCGAGGCCTTGGCCCAGGCCGCCTTGGAAAACACCCGGAGCGTCATGAGCGTGAGCGACGGCGCCTTGGAACCGCTGTCCGGCAGGAAGCGGAACTCGACGGCCAGGTGGGCTCCCGCGGTGGTGTCCTTCTTCTCCATGGCGCGGTACCGGCCCGTCCAGACGCCGGGGAGCGTGAGGTCGAAGCCGGCCGTGGGGCTCACGTACCGTTCGACAGGCAGGGACTTGGCGGCCGCGGCGTCGGCCAGCGCCTCGTCCGCGGTGCGCGGGGGTTTGGCGTCGGGAGAGCCGCCACATGCACAAAGAGTGGCAGCCGCAAGGAGGGCGACGAGGCGGTTCATACCCTGAAGATAGGTGAAAAGGCGCGGTTCGGGCGGGACCGGCCGGACTGGGCCGTTCAGACGCCGTTGAGGTATGCGCCCTCAAACTCCATTGCGGTGACTCACGCCACAGGTCGCTGGTGGCGTACGCCCGGATCCTAACGACACCCGGGGCGACGTCGTCGGTAATGCAGGCCGGGCACGTTGCCCGGCACAACACTCTGGAGGGAAAGATGACACGGAATGGGCTGCTGGTCGCTGCGCTTGCAATGGCAGTCGTCGTCCCTGCGGCCGGATCGGCGCAGGGCTCGGCGGACACCACCCGGCGCCAGAAGGTCGGAACGGCGATGGTGAAGCGCGGCGAGCGGGAACAGAAGCAGGGCGCCGCGATGGAAAAACACGGTGAGGTGCGTGAGAACCGCGGGACGAAGGTGGAGGCCCACGGTGACAAGCGCGAGGCCCGCGGCGATTCACTGACGGCCGCCGGCCGCACGAAGGCCGGGGCTGCCCTCGAGCGCCAAGGCACTGCGATGGACAACAAGGGCACCCGGATGCAGAAGCAGGGCAACCGGATGGAGAATCGCGGTGAGCGCCGCGAAGCCAAGGGTGTACGCACAGAGAAGCGGGGCGACTCGGTGCTCGCCAAGGGCAAGAAGCGCCCGTAGCCAGGTCCGCAGGCTGCAGCGAACGGTCGGCCAGCCGAAGGCGTCCGCCGCAGGCTCCGGTGGACCCGACCGCTGGAAATCGGTTCGAAATCGGCTAGCTTGCATACACTGAATCCCGGCCCAGCCGTTGGGCCGGGATTCGTGTCGATGGGGTGTAGCTCAATTGGCAGAGCGCCGCACTGTTAATGCGGATGTTGCTGGTTCGAGTCCAGCCGCCCCAGCTGTGCAGACAAAGAGGGGCCCGGGTTGACCGGGCCCCTCTTTGCGTTCGTGGGGATTGCTAACGGCGCGCGTACACGCTCGACTTCCCGTCGCGCGTGAACGCGACGACGTTGTACGGCTGCTTCACGGTGCCCTGCTCCATGCCCGGCGAGCCCACCACCATGCCCGGCACCGACAGGCCGACGACCTTCGGCTTCTCGTCGAGCATCTTCTTGACCAGGTCGGCGGGCACGTGACCCTCCACCACGTACGGGCCAACGAGCGCCGTGTGGCAACTCTCCATCGCGGGGGGCACCCCCGCCGACCGCTTGATGGGCGACAGGTCGTCCATGTCCACGGGCTTCACCTTGAAGCCCGAACCCTCGACGTGCTTGATCCAGTCCTTGCAACACCCGCACGTCGGCGTCTTGTACACCGTCATCGGGGGAAGCGGCGACCTGGCGCCGAACCCGGCGGCGCCGCGCGCCGAGCGGCCCACGACGGCGATGCCAACGGTCGCGAGGGTGAACGATCCGAGGAATTTGCGCCTGTCCATCGGTCCTCCGTGAGTCCTGTGCGTTACGGCGTCGTGCGACCGGCGAGCCCGGCCAGCGACGCGACGATGAGCAGTGCCCACTGTGGTCCCTTGTACCCCGCCGGGCCGTCTTCGTACCACTCGCCGGCCACGTGCGCGTTGCCGCCGCGGCCGCCGCCGTCGATCGTCATCGCGGGAATCCCCATGCTCATCGGCAGGTTGGAATCCGTGCTGCTCGCGCCAACCGGGGCCCGCTCGCCAAGCGCGCGCGCCGCGTCCACCGCGAGCTTGACCATGGGCGTGGAGTCGGTCTGCGGCACCGCGCCGACCGGGCGGATGCCGATGGTGTCGTAGCGCACGCTGATCCGGCCGCGGGCGTTGGGCCAGCGGGCGTTTTCCGCGTCCGCCCCCTTCGCGATCGCCGCCTTGATGAGCCGCTCCATTTCGTCGAGGTTGCCCACCGATTCGGAACGCATGTCCACTTCCATCTCGGCGTTGGGCGAGATCGTGTTCACGGAAGTGCCACCCTTCACCACGCCGACGTTGAACGTCGTCTTGATGCCCAGGGGCGGAACGAGGTCGCCGATGTTCGCAATCGCGCGGCCCATCGCGTGGATGGCGCTCGGCACGTTGCCGAACGCGCCATAGCTGTGTCCGCCGGGGCCGGTGAACACCACGTTGTAACGCTTGCTGCCCACGGCACGCGCGGTGACCCCAAAGCCGGTACCGTCCACCGAGATGAAGCGGTCCACGCGGCCCTTGTAGGTGTTGGTGAAGATCTCGCGCACGCCCCGCAGGTTGCCGGGGCCTTCCTCGCCCACGTTGGCGACGAGAATCACCGTGCCGCGGGTCTCGATCTTCGCCTCGTTCAGCGCACGTGCCACGGCGAGGATCACGGCGAGCCCGCGGCAGTCGTCGCCGATGCCGGCGCCCGTGAGGCGGCCGCCTTCATGCTTCACCGCCACGTCCGTGCCTTCGGGGAACACGGTGTCGAGGTGCCCGGCGATCATCACGGTGGGGCCGCCGCCCTTGCCGGGCCGCTCGGCGATGACGTTGCCGACGGCGTCGATCTTCGTGCCCGGGTAGCCCAGGGCGACCATCCGCTTCCGGAACTCCACGCCCCGCGCCTGCTCCTTGAACGGGGGCGCGGGAATTTCGCAGATGGATACCTGGTTCTCCACGATCCAGGCGTTCCACGACTGGATGGCGTCGAATGCCCGGCGGATGCCGGGGTCGTCGGTGACGAGTGTGCCCTGGGCGCCGGCGGATCCCGCCAACAGGGCGAGCAGGGCAACGGTGGCCAGGCGGAACCGGCTGTGTGCGCGGAGGCGGCGTGTCATATTCGGCTGATGCGCGGAGACCTTCTGATGAGCGCGGCGTTCGCCGCATGCTGCGAAACTTAGGGCCGCACGTCGTGAACGGCACCGTACCGGTTGACCGGTTCCACGCGCACTACGATCCGGGCATCCCCCGGTCACTCGAGCCGTACCCCGACCGCACGCTCGTCGACTACCTCGCGGATGCGTCGCGCGAGTCGCCCGACGGCGTGGCGGTATGGTTCAAGGGCCGGACAATCACGTGGCGCGAGCTCGAGCGCGAGGCGGACGCATGCGCGAACGCCCTCTCGGCGCTGGGCGTGCGTCGCGGCGACCGCATCGCCCTCGTGCTTCCGAACTGCCCGCAGTTCCTGGTGGCCGAGTTTGGCGCGTGGAAGCTGGGCGCTGTGGTGTGTCCGCTGAACCCCATCTACACGGAGGAGGAGTTCGCGGGCCGGCTCCGGACCCTCGCGCCGCGCCTCGTCGTGGTGCTGACGCCGTTCTACGAACGGGTCCGCGCGGCCTGCGCCGGCACCGCAGTCGAGCGCATCATCGCGACCAACATCAAGGAGTACTTCCCGGCGCCACTGCGGGTCGTGTTCACGGCGTTGATGGAAAAGCGGCTCGGGCACCGCGTGCCGGTGCGTGACGGCGACCTCGCGTGGAAGGCGTTCCTGGCGCCGCACCGCGGCACGCGGCCGTCATCGCCCCCGCCCGCGCCCGACGATGACGCGATGATCCTGCTGTCCGGCGGCACCACGGGGGTTCCCAAGGGCGTGCCCGCGTGGCACAAGGCGCTCGTCATCACCGCCGTGCAGTTCAAGGCGTGGGCAGCCGCGGTGATGCGCGACGGCGTGGATTCGGTGCTCCTTCCGCTTCCCCTGTTCCACTCCTACGGCGCGAGCCTCGTGCAGGGCGGGTGCGTCGTGGGCCGGCATCCGCTCGCCCTGGTGCCGAATCCGCGCGACCTGGACGACCTGGTGAAGTCCATC
>JAYEKC010000477.1:0-1943 GCA_034716715.1 Gemmatimonadota bacterium
GAGGGCGCGACCGTCTACGCGTCGGACGCCGCCCCGCGGCCGGACGCCGAGGCCGGCGCGCTGAGCGGCACGCTGGACCGGCTGGCGGTGATGGGGATCGACGCCCGCTGGGGCGGGCACGACCTCGACCGGATCGCGCGCGCGTCCCTCGTGGTGGTGAGCCCGGGGGTGCCGCCCGGCGCGGCGCCCGTGGCCGCGGCGCGCCAGGCCGGCGTCCCCGTGGTGAGCGAGGTCGAGCTCGCGCTCTGGTTCCTGCCCGCGGTGCGCTTCATCGCGGTGACGGGAACGAACGGGAAGTCCACGGTCACCGCCCTCGCCGCCCACCTGCTCCAGGCCGTGGGGGCCGACGCGCTGGCCGCCGGGAACATCGGCCTCGCGCTGAGCGAGCTCGCGCTGCGGGCGGCGGCGCCGGCGTGGGTGGCGCTCGAGGTGTCGTCGTTCCAGTTGCACGACACCGCGTCGCTCGCGCCGGTGGTGGGCGTGCTCACCAACCTCTCGCCCGACCACCTCGACCGGTACGCCTCGCTGGACGAGTACTACGCCGACAAGGACCGCCTCTTCCTGAACGCGACGCCCGCCTCGGTGTGGGTCACCAACGCCGACGACGTGGAGGTGGAGCGCCGCACGGCGCGCGTGGCGGGCACGCACCGGCGGTTCTCCGTGAACGGCCTCGACGTGGACGCGTTCCTCGACGAGGCGCACGCGACGGTGAACCTGCTCGGGGCGCCGCTCCTTCCCGCCGGCGAGCTGCCGCTGATCGGGCGGCACAACGTGGCCAACGCGCTCGCAGCGGTGCTGGCGGTGGCCTGCGCGGACAAGGCGTTCGGCACGCCGGCCGCGCGCGAGGCGCTGGTGGCCGGCCTCCGTTCCTTCCGCGGGCTGCCGAACCGGCTCGAGGTGGTGGTGGAGCGCGACGGCGTGGTATGGATCAACGATTCCAAGGCCACCAACGTGGCGTCGGCGCGGGTCGCGATCGAGGGCATGACGCGTCCCGCGGTGGTGCTCATGGGGGGGCGCCACAAGGGCGAGTCGTACGCGGGCCTCGCGGGCGCGCTCGGCCGCCACGCCCGGCGCGTGCTCGCGTATGGCGAGGCCGCCGACCGGATCGCGGCCGACCTCGAGGGCGCGGGGAAGGGCGTGGCGGTGGAGCGGTTCGGGTCGTCCTTCGAGGAGGTGGTCGCGCGGGCGCGCGAGGTGGCGCGGCCCGGCGACGCGGTGCTGCTTTCTCCTGCCTGCTCCAGCTTCGACATGTTCCGGAACTACGAAGAACGCGGCAAGGTCTTCCGCCGCCTCGCGCGGGGCGACGCGTGACGTCGGTCGCATTCCCGGCCGCCGGGCCGGCCGCGGCCGCGCCGCGGTCCCGCGACGACGCGCAGGCGCGCACCCGCTGGCGCATCGACGTTGAGGCGCGGGCGCTCATCGTGGTCACCGGCGTGCTCCTGGCCTTCGGTCTCGCCACGCTGTACAGCGCGAGCGCGTTCAAGTCGATGGAGATCGGGCGCGGCAGCGCGTTCTTCCTGCTCCGCCAGGTCACGGGCGTGGCGGCGGGCGCGGTGGCGTTCGCCGTGGCCGCGAAGGTGGACGCCGAGCACTGGCGGAAGTATGCGTGGCACCTGATGGCGCTCGCGATGGCGGGCATGCTCCTCACCGTGCTGCCGTTCACGCGCTCCATCGCGCCGCCCATCCTCGGCGCGCGGCGCTACCTCTTCGGCGGTTCGGTGCAGCCGTCGGAGTTCGCCAAGCTCGCCGTCGTGGTCTGGACGGCGATGCTCGTGGTGAAGAAGGGCGACCAGATGCGCCGCTTCTCGAAGGGCATGCTGCCCATCGCCCTCGTCATCGGCGCCCTGTGTGTCACGGCCGCGCTCGAGCCCGACCTCTCGGTGGTGCTCTTCTTCGGCCTCCAGATGGGCGTGATCGTGTTCGCCGCGGGCGGGCGCATCGGG
>JAYEKC010000478.1:0-1940 GCA_034716715.1 Gemmatimonadota bacterium
GGCAGCGAAGGTGATGACGCAGCGGCTCCTCAAGCCCGACAGCCCCGACCTCGTGGCGCTGCGCGTCGTGGTCGAGGGGAAGAAGGGCGGCACGCCCGTGCGGCACACCTGGGAGCTGGTGGACCGGTACAACCCGAAGACCGGCATCAGCGCAATGGAGCGCACCACGGGCTTCTCGCTCGCCATCACCGGGCTGATGCAGGCGGCGGGCCAGGTGAAGCCGGCGGGCGTGCACACGCCCGACGAGTGCATGCCGGGCGACGCGTACGTGGCCGAGCTGGCGAAGCGCGGCGTGATGATCGCGTACAAGCAGGGCTGAACGCGCATTCGCGGCCGCCGAAGGCCGCGTCGCGTTGCCCCGGCGGAAGGCCGCGTTGCGTTGCCCCGGTTCCGGGGTTGGCGTACCTTCCGCCCGTCCGCGAATCGCCGAGCGGTCTCCCCATCACGCGAGTCGTGCCATGCCAGAAGGGATTTCCCGCCGCGACGCCGTCGCGGCGCTGACCGGCGTCGCCGCGTCCGTCTGGGCGGCCGCCGACGCCCGCATCGCGCAGGCCGTCACGTACGCCGCGCAGGCGCGCGCGGGCCAGGCGTACCAGGCGCTCACCGCCACGCAGGCGCGCGAGCTCGACGCCGTCACGGCGACGCTCGTTCCCACGGACGACACGCCTGGGGCGCGCGAGGCGCGCGTGGTGCGGTTCATCGACCGCTCGCTCGCCACGTGGGCGAAGGACCAGAAGCCCGAGATGAACGCGGCGCTCACGGCCCTCGGCGACTTCACCGCGGCGAAGCGGGGCGGCAACCGGTCGTTCGCCGCGGTGCCCGCCGCCGAGCGCACGGCGCTGATGGAGGAGTTCGAGAAGGCGCACGCCGACCACTTCAACGGCGCCTTCTGGTTCCCCACGATGGCCGGGATGTTCGCCAACCCGTCGTACGGCGGCAACGCGAACAAGGTGGGATGGAAGCTCGTCGGCTTCACCGACCAATTCTCGTGGTCGCCCCCGTTCGGGTACTACGACCGTGGCTGACCACATGGACCACCCCCAGCAGGGTACGCCGGCGCAGGTGGCCGCCGCGCGCGCGCGCCTGCGCGCCGGGATGAAGACGTACCGCCCCGCCGACGAAGTGGACTTCGTGGTGGTAGGGTCGGGCGCGGCGGGCGGCGTCGTGGCCCGCGAGCTCTCGCGCGCCGGCTTCTCCGTCGTCGTCCTCGAGCAGGGGCCGTGGCGCGCCAACTCGGAGTTCGTCCACGACGAGCTGTGGGTCAACTTCCGCGGCGGGCTGACGAACGACTTCGCGAAGTCGCCCCAGTCGTTCCGCGCGAAGGAGTCGGAGGAGGCGAAGCGCCAGGCGGTGGCGCAGTACGCGCGCATGGTGGGTGGCAGCAGCGCGCACTTCACGGCCAACTACTGGCGCTTCCCCGAGATCGAGTTCGAGCAGGCCACGAAGCTCGGTGTGCCCGACGGCTCCACCGTCGCCGACTGGCCCATCACGTACGCCGACCTCGAACCCTACTACACGATGGTGGACTGGGAGTGCGGCGTGTCGGGGCAGGCGGGCGCGAACCCGTTCGAACCGTGGCGGAGCCGGCCGTACCCCATGCCGCCGCTCCCGCTCAAGTCCGAGGGCGCGCTGCTCGAGATTGCGGCGAAAAAACTCGGCTGGCACGCGGCGCCCGCGCCCATGGCCATCACGTCGCAGCCGTATCGCGGGCGCTCCGGCTGCGTGAACTGCGGCTTCTGCTTCGGCTTCGCCTGCGAGGTGGGCGCCAAGTCGGGCTCGCTGAACAACATGATCCCGGAGGCCGTGAAGACCGGGAAGTGCGAGATCCGCCCCGAGAGCTACGTCCGCAAGGTGGAACTCGGCGCCGACGGCCGCGTCACGGGCGTGAAGTACTTCAACGCGCGCAAGGTCGAGGTGTTCCAGCGCGCGAAGGCCGTGGT
>JAYEKC010000479.1:0-9870 GCA_034716715.1 Gemmatimonadota bacterium
CTCGAGGGCACGCCGGTGTCACGGCGCCGCATCCTGGCCACGCCGCGAATCGGCGTGACGGCTGCGGCCGGGTTGCCCCTGCGCTTCCTCGTGGCGGACAGCCCGTGGGTGTCGGCCCGGGCCGCGACGGTGCGGTTCCTCCAGGACGGGACGCCCGAGGGCGCCTGAAACGACGACGGGGCGCGGCCGTCGGCCGCGCCCCGCGTCAGTTCCCGGTCGTGGACGGCGCTACCAACGTTCCTGCGTAGCCGGCCCGAAGCTGTACCGGAGGCCCAGCTTCCAGACATTGGTGAATCCCTCGCCGTTCACCATCCAGCTCGACGAGCCCTTGGTCGGCATCACGGTGTACTGCATGAATGGCGCCCATTGGCGGTAGGCGTACATCACGCCGAACTCGGCAAACATCTTGCCCTGCGCGCGGCCGCCCTCGATGCGGGCGGCGACGGAGTCGCGGGCGGCGGGGCTCGCGTACGAGCTCCCTTCCGGCACCGCCTGCTTGATGAAGTTGAATGCGTATCCCAGCCCAAACCACGGATGGAAGTACTTGTACTGCGGCAGGAAGGTCATCGCGGACGCGCCCACCCGGCGCATATCCTGGATGTCCACGCGGCGCGGCGCGCTCGTGGGGTAGTCCGGGATGGTCGAGACGGCGTTGAAGTACGACTGCTCGGCGAAGACGTTGAGCGCGAACTCCGACCGGGTGATCATCCATTCCAGGCCGACCATCGGCGCCGTGGTACGGGCGATGGTGGTTGGGAACGACGTCTGGCCGCCGTAGACGCCCCAGTACCAGGAGTTGGGCCGGACGTCCCATTCCGCGGCGCCCTGGGCGGCGACGGGAGCCGCCGCGAGCGCGGTGGCGGCCACGGCCGCGAAAACCGCAGTGGAAAGCCTGGACGATCGCATGTGACGCACCTCGGGACGAGGACAGGAGTCGCAACGGGTTGAACGGACGGGCACGCCGCCGGAACGGCCACGGCCGTCCGGCTGCTCAACACCCGGACGACGGAGCCGGAAAGTGGTCACGCCGGGCAGGGGGCGCAACGCCGCCCCGGCCCCGGGAGCCCGTCAGGAAACGATGCCCACCCTTGCCGCCACGGCCCGGATGGTCCGGACGGCGAATTCGAGGTCGTCGCGGGTGTGCGACGCGGACACCTGGCAGCGCAGGCGGGCCGTGCCGTGGGGCACGACGGGGAACCCGAAGCCGGTCACGAAGATCCCTGCGTCGAGGAGCATCTCGCTCATCCGGATGGCGTCGGCCGTTTCGCCGATGATGATCGGCACGATCGGCGTCTCGCCGTCGAGCGGCTTGAGCCCAGCCTCACGCAGGGCGCCGCGGAACCATGCGGAGTTTTCGTGCAGGGTCCGCACCCGGTCAGGGTGGTTCTCCACGAACCGCACGGCCGCGAGGGCGCTCGCGGCCACGGTCGGCGGCAGGGCGTTCGAGAAGAGCTGCGGCCGGGAGCGCTGCGTCAGCACGTCGCAGAGCGCCGCGGGGCCGGCAACGAACCCGCCCGCCGCGCCGCCCAGCGCCTTGCCCAGCGTCGACGTGATCACGTCCACCTCGCCCACCACGCCGAAGTGCTCGGCCGTCCCGCGACCCGTCTCGCCCAGCACGCCGGTCGCGTGCGAGTCGTCCACGATGAGCACGGCGTCGTGGTCCTTCGCCACCTGCAGCAGCTGCGGCAGCTTCGCGATGGCGCCTTCCATCGAGAACACGCCGTCGGTCCAGACCAGGCGGCGCCGGGCGCCCTTCGCCCCGCGGAGCTTCTCGACGAGGTCGTCGATGTCGCCGTGCTTGTACACGGCCGTGGTGCACTTGGTGATCGCCTTCGCGAGGCGCATCGAGTCGATGATCGAGGCGTGGTTGAGGGCGTCGCTCGCCACGAAATCGCCCTCCTCCACCACCGACGCGGTAAGGCCCTCGTTGGCGTTCCACGCCGACACGAACGACATCGACGCCGCGGTGCCGACGAACCGCGCCAGCGCCGCCTCCAGCTCGCGGTGGATCGTGAACGTGCCGCAGATGAAGCGCACGCTCCCCGTGCCCGCGCCGTAGCGTTCCAGCCCCTCCTTGCCCGCCCGGATGACCTCCGGTTCGGCGCACAGGCCGAGGTAGTTGTTGGACGACAGGATGAGCACCTCGCCGCGCCCTTCCATGACGGAGCGCGCCGCCTGGGGCGAGTCGAGGTGGTTGAGCGTCTTGTAGACCCGGTCGGCCTTGAGCCTGGCGATCTGGGCCTCGAGGTCGGCGCGGAAGCCGGCGTTGAGCGACATAAGCCTTTCCCGTCCGTGTCTGTCTACTGTCTACTGTCTACTGTCTACTTCGAACACCACCTTGCCCGCCTCGCCCGACTTGATGGCCGCGATGGCCTCGGCGTGGCGCTCGAGCGGGAAGCGGTGCGTGATGACCGGCTGCGGGTCGAACTGCCCGCTCCGGAGGAACTGCGTCATCTGGATCCACGTCTCGTACATCCGGCGCCCCACCACCCCGTAGACGGTGATGCCCTTGAAGATGATCTCGGTGGCCAGCTCGATCTCCATCGCCTTCGCCGGGATGCCGAGCATCTGCACGCGTCCGCCCACGCGCACGAGCGCGAAGGCCTGGTGCACGGCGGCCGGCACGCCGCTCATCTCGAGCACCACGTCCACGCCCAGCCCGTCGGTGGCGCCGCGCACGGCCGCCTCCGCCCCGGATGGCTGCACCGCGTCGTGCGCGCCCATCGTGCGGGCGAGCGCGAGGCGCTTCGGGTTCACGTCGCTCGCGATGATGTGCGACGCGCCGGCCGCGTGGCAAATGCCGACGGCGAACAGCCCGATCGGGCCGCACCCGGTCACCAGCACCGTCTTGCCCGGCAGGTTGGTGTCGTGCAGGGCCGTGTGGAACGCGTTCCCCATCGGGTCGTGGATGCCGCCCACCTCGAACGACACCGCGTCGTCGAGGTGCCAGACGTTCGTCGCGGGCATCGCGATGTACTCGGCGAAACACCCGTCACGGTCCACGCCGATGATCCTCGTGTTGGGGCAGACGTGCGAGTTGCCGGTGCGGCACAGGTGGCAGCGGCCGCACACGATGTGCCCCTCGGCCGTCACCCGGTCGCCGACCTTCACGTCAGCGACGAGGCTGCCCACCTTCGCCACCTCGCCGGCGAACTCGTGTCCAACGGTGAACGGCGGCCGGCACCGTCCCTGCGCCCAGGCGTCCCAGTCGTGGATGTGGACGTCGGTGCCGCACACGCCCGCGCGCAACACGCGGATGAGGACTTCATTGTCGCGGATGTCGGGCACGGGCACGTCGGCGAGCGTGAATCCGGGGGCCGCGGCGGACTTGCGTAGGGCTTTCACAAAGGACTCTGGAATCGGATATGGATGGCGCCGCGCATTCGCGGCGACCGATGAAACGTCGCACCACGCGCGCGGTGGGGAAAGATCGCGCGTGACGGCGGTCACCCGCACGTTCGCCGCAGGGGGCTATCATTCCCGTTCACCCCGTCCCCTACGCCGATGCCCCGCTTCCCGTACCGCCCGGCGACCGCCAGGCTGCTCGCCATGTCCTGCGCGTTGCTCGCTGGCTGCGCCTCATTCCGCTCCCGGCCTCCCGCCGACGCCACCCTCTACGCGCGGCTTGGCGGTTATGAGTCGATCGCCGCCGTTGTGGACGACTTGCTGGCGCGCGAGGTGCGCGATCCGATGGTGGCGCCGTTCTTCAAGGGGCTCGAGCCCGCAGACCTCCAGCGCATCCGCCAGCATCTGGTTGACCAGCTGTGCGCCGCGGCCAAGGGACCGTGCTTTTACCCGGGCCGCGACATGAAGTCGGTCCACGCCGAAATGGAGATCACCGACGACGTGTGGAACGCCTTCACCGGCCACATCGGCGAGACCCTCACGGCGTTCAAGGTCGGCGAGCGCGAGCGCAACGAGCTCGCCGCGTTCGTGGCGAGCCTGCGGAAGGACATCGTCAAGCCGGCCGCGCCGTAGGGCCGCCGGCCGGCTAGAAGATGGTGCCGATCTGCCCGCCATCCACCTGGATGGCGGTGCCGGTCACGAAGCTCGCGCGATCCGAGGCGAGGAAGGCGACCACGGCCGCCATCTCGCGCGGGTCGCCCGAGCGACCCACGGGGATCTGTGCGGAACGGGCGGCCACCAGCTCCGCCACGGGCCGGTGTTCGCGCTCCGCCCGCATCCCCGCGAGCTGCGCGGCGCGCGGCGTGTCGAAGTGGCCGGGCAGCACCGTGTTCACGGTGACGCCGTCGCGCGCCACCTCGGAGGCGAGCGTCTTGGCGAACCCGAGGAGGCCGGCGCGCGCCGTGTTCGAGAGGATCAGCCCCGGCACCGGCTGTTTCGCGGCCATGGAGGTCAGGAAGATCATCCGCCCCCACTTCTGCTTGCGCATCGGCGGTACTGCCGCGCTGGCGAGGCGTACGGACGCCAGCAGGTTCAATGCGAGCGCCGCCTGGTACTGCTCGTCCGTCGTGTGCTCAAAGACGGTCGACGGCGGGCCGCCGGCATTGGCAAGGCAGATGTCCACCGAACCGAGCGCGTCGGTCGCCGCCGCCACCACGCGCGCGGCCGCGTCTGCCTGCGAGAGGTCAGCCGGGATCGGCAGCGTGCGCACGCCGGCCTCCTGCGCGATCGCCGCGCACTGCGCTGCGAGTTCAGACTCGCGGCGCGCCACGAGCGCGACGTTCGCCCCCTCCCGCGCGAGCTCGCGGGCGATGGCGAGGCCCAGCCCGCTCGACGCGCCGCAGACTAGCGCGTTCCGGTTCCTGATGCCGAGGTCCATGGAGGAAATCTGCATCGCCGGAGCGCCGCGCACGAGGGAAACTCCGGGTTTTGCGCGGCCGATTGATGTGCGCGCCCCGCCAAATTCGTGAAACGCGCGGCTCCCATCGGTCGTCGGTAGCATAGCGCGGTGCCGTGGCGGCACTTGCGCGATTTCGTTTCACGCACAATTGTGTAGCGAGCGCCGATGTCGCGCTGCTGTGTTGCGGGAATGCGCCGATGAGCAAATGGCGCACACAATTGAAGCTTGGGGATTCACGGATTCATCGCGCGATGGTTGCGCGTACCGACGGCGCCGCGGAGACGCGGAACCGATCCCAGCGATCCACCGGGGGATCGCCAGGGCAAACCACTCCTTCACAGGAGCTGCAACATGGCTGCCAAGAAGAAGAGCAAGAAGAAGGCGAAGAAGAAGAAGTAGCCTTCGAGTGCGAAGCAGAAGGGGCACCGGCCATCGGCCGGTGCCCCTCTTGCTTTCGCCGCTCCCCGCTCGCGGCCCTAGGCGACCGCGACCAGTTCAGGCTCCGCGTCGGGCACCGGGCCCCACACGTAAGCGGCGAACCGCGGCACGGCGCCGTCCTGGACGCCGCTCGAAATCACGATGCCCACCGGCTCGGCAGCGTCGGCCGACGGCTCGGCGGGGCGGGGATCCTGCTTGCGCTTGGACATTGCTGGCTCACGTTCCTATAAATGGTAGTACGGCACCCGGCAGGCTCCACCAAAGCACGTTCAGTGCCAGACAGGCTTCGTGTGCAAGTGACGACTTGCCAATGCCTTGGAAACTCGACAGCCAGCCGGACCGGGCTGGCTGTTGCGTTACGACACGCCAAAGCAGGTCGCGCCGTGTCGGACGGCTACATGACGGCCTTGCGAGCGACGAACGCGCGGGCGGCGCTGGACTCGGCGACGATGCTGATCTCCCAGCCGCGATAGCGGGCCCGGAGCTCCTCTTCGGTGAGCGCCACCTGGCCCGCCACGATCGTCTCCACGAGATGAACGCCACCGTCGGCCGTGGCCGACTGCAGGACTTCGATCACGCGCTGCCGCTCGGCCGGGGTGAGGTCCGAGAAGGCGGCGGGCGTGCAGATGACGGCGGCGATCGGGCCGTCGGGGTGCCACGCGCTCAGGTCCGTCGCCAGGCCGGTGACGCGGGCGGACAACCCGGCTTCTGACGCGGCCACCAGCACCCGCTCCACCACCGCGGCTTCCGGCTCGATGGCCTTCACCTCGCACCCGTTGGCGGCGAGGTACAGCGCGGATCCCTGGACGCGCGCGCCCGACACGACCACCGGAGCCCGGAGCGATGCGGGGCCGATCGCGTGGGCGAGCGGTGTGTCCGACCGCAGGCCCCAGTACTCGGGGCGCTTCGGCTCGGCCGCGTTGCGCATCCGCCGGCGCCGCCACGTGTCGAAGGTCGGGAGCTTGAGCCGTCGCGCGATGATGCGATCCACTTCCGCCGCCAGGAGCACGTCGCGCATGCCGAGTTGCAGCTCGCCCTCGAGGCTGGCCTGCGCCAGCTCGGCGATGCCGAGCAGGTGGGCGCGCGGCACGGACTCCTTGTACGCCTCCACCTCACGCTCGAGGTAGCTGTCGTACTCGTGGCGCAGGGAGCGGGGAAGGCGCTGGGTCATGCGATCACGCGTGGTCGCGAACGGCGGCTCCGGCGACGGGTCGCCCGAAAGGTAGGAATGCCGCGCAGCGGGTCAACCGTGGCGTTGCGTACCTCACCTGTCGATTGCGACGAGCCGGAGGCGCCGTGGGTCACGCGGCCCCCGCCGCGACTCAATCGATCGCCTCGAGCAATGCGCCCTTGAGGTACCCGGTTTCCGGGACCGTGATCAGCTCGGGGTGGTCGGCGGGCTGGCCCGTCAGCGCGCGCAGCACCAGGGTCCGCCCGGATTCCGCGGCGGCGTCGCGGACCATGTCGAGGAATGCCGCCTTGCCGAGGTGGTAACTGCAGCTCGCCGTGAAGATCACGCCGCCGGGGGCGAGCAGCCGCATCGCGTGGAGGTTCAGGTCGCGGTACCCCCGTATCGCCCCCGCCAGGGACGCGCGGTTCTTGGCAAACGCCGGCGGGTCCACCACGATCGTGTCGAACCGCGGGCCGTCGCGCCGCTCCCGGAGGAAGGCGAAGGCGTCGGCTTCGACGAACTCGATGTTGGCCACCCCGTTGAGCGCCGCGTTCGCGGCGCCCCGCTCCAGCGCCGGCGCCGAACTGTCCACGGCGACCACCGATTCTGCGCCGCGCGCGAGGTGCAGCGAGAACGAGCCGTGGTAGCTGAACAGGTCGAGGGCGCGTCCCCGCGCGGCGGCGCCGACGAGCGCGCGATTCTCCCGCTGGTCGAGGAACGCGCCAGTCTTCTGTCCGGTGTGCGGGGCGGCGTGGAACCGGACGGCGTGTTCACTGACGACGATGTCCTCCGGGACGTCGCCGGCGAGGGTTTCCACTGTGCGCGGAAGTCCCTCGCGCGCCCGCACGGCGGCATCGTTGCGGGCGAGGATGCCGGCGCAGCCCGTGAGGTCGCGGAGCGCCGCGACGATGTCGGCGCGGAACGATTCCACGGCCGCCGACAGGAGTTGCACCACGAGCCAGCGGTCGTAGCGGTCCACGACGAGCGCGGGGATGGCGTCACCCTCGCCGTGGACGAGGCGGTACGCGGTGGCGTGAGGGGCCACCGGGTCACGCCTCTGGATTGCCGCCGCAAGCCGGCGGCGCCACCACGCGGCGTCGATGACGGCGCCGGGATCCGGGTCGATGCGCCGCAGCGAGATCTCCGACGCCGGGCTCCAGAGGGCCCAGCCGAGTTCGCGGCCCCGATGGTCCCGCACGGGGACCGCACCGGCCGCGGCGTCCGGCGGCTGCTGGACGTCGGACCGGAAGATCCACGGGTGGCCGGCCTGCCAGCGCCGCGCACCGCGCGCGGTGGCGACCGCGTGCGCGGTCACGGCGTCGTCCGCGGCCGCGCCTGGCCGCGGCTGGTATCGCGCGCGGCCTGTTCGCGCACCATCCGGATGGCGGCGAGGTGCTCGGCGTACGTACGCCGGAACTCGTGGTGTCCGTCGGCGGCGGCGACGAAGAACCGGTACGGCACGTTGGCCGGGTGGAGCGTCGCCTCGATGCTTGCCAGGCCCGGCGACCCGATGGGTCCCGGCGGGAGCCCCGCATGCAGGTACGTGTTGTAGGGCGAGTTGACCCGGAGGTCCTTCAGCAACACGCGGCCAGGGCGCCGGCCAAGGGCGTAGTTGATGGTGGGGTCGGCCTGCAGGGCAATGCCGGCGCGAAGGCGGTTGAGGTACACGGCCGCGACGATGGGCCGCTCCTCGCCGCGCACCACCTCGCGTTCGACGATCGACGCCAGCGTGACGACCCCGTGCCGCGTCAGCTTGAGGCGGGGCAGGATGGAGTCCCACTCGGGCTTCCACTGTTCCTCGAACCGTGCGGTCATCGTCCGCACGGCCTCGCGGGCGGTGGCGCGGTCGGGAAACGTGTACGTGTCGGGGAAGAGGTAGCCCTCGAGGGTGGGCGTGGGGACGCGCAGCTTGTGCAGGAGCGCGGTGTCGCGCGCCGCGACGAGCACCGATTCCGCCGGCACGTCGAGCGCCTCGCCCACCACGGGCGCGATTTCGGCGACGGTCCAGCCCTCGGGAATCGTCACGGTGTGCACCACGCCGCGGGCGAGGCGGAAGGTCTCGAGCACCTGTTCCCACGCGAGGGCGTCCCGCATTACGTAGGTGCCCCAGCGGACACTGCGGTCCATGCCGCGCACCCGCGCATAGGCGGCGAAAACGCGGGCCGCTCGCACCACGCCGTGGGCGGCGAGCGAGTCGGCGACCTCGCGAAACGGGGCACCCTTCCGGATGAACACGCGCACTTCGCTCCCGCGCGAGTAATTGGCCGGCGTGCCGATTACCCAGAAGGTCGCGGAGCCCACCGCGGCCAGGGCGACGACTGCCGCCGCAATGGCAAGGCGCGGGATGCCGCGCGGGAGGCGGCGCCGCCGGCGGGTCACTGGCGCCGGGCCTCGCTGTCGAGGGCGAACTGGAGCAGCACGGTGGCCGCCACCGCGTCCACGTCGCCCTTTCGCCCGCGCGTGGAGCCGCCGAGGGCCTTCACCGCCCGCAGGGCGGCGGTGGTGGTGAACCGCTCGTCCACGAGACGGGCTTCAAATCCCGTGCGTTTGGCCAGCTCTTCCGCAAGTCGGCGCGCCTCGAGCGTTCGCGGCCCGTCCTCGCCGCGGGCGTCGAGCGGCAGCCCCACGACGAACCCGCGCGCCTCGAGCTCCGTCGCCTTCTGCAGGAGCGTGGTGAGCGGGACGCGGTGGCCGGCGCGGCGCGGTACGAACCCGGCGGGCGACGCGATCGTGCCGCTCGGGTCGGCGATGGCGAGCCCGATGCGGCGGTCGCCAAGGTCGATGGCCATCCAGCGGCCCATCGCCGGGACGCTCATTCGCCCTCGGCCATCCGCGCGAAGAACTCCTCGTTGTCCTGCGTCCGCGCCATCCGCTTGAGGAGGAACGCGATCGCGTCCTCGGGCGCCTGGTCGCCGAGGAAGTGGCGGATCAGGAAGGCGCGGTTCTTCTCCTTCTCGTTGAGCAGGAGTTCCTCCTTGCGCGTGCCCGACTTGAGCATGTCGATGGCGGGGAAGATGCGCCGGTTGGCGATGTCGCGGTCGAGCACGAGCTCCATGTTGCCGGTGCCCTTGAACTCCTCGAAGATCACCTCGTCCATCCGCGATCCCGTGCTCACCAGGGCCGTGGCGACGATCGTCAGGGACCCGCCGCCGTCCACGCACCGCGCGGCGCCGAAGAAGCGCTTCGGCTTCTCCATCGCCTTCGCGTCCACGCCGCCGGAGAGGATCTTGCCCGAGAGCGGCGTCACGGCGTTGTGCGCCCGCGCGAGGCGCGTGATGGAGTCGAGCAGGATCACCACGTCCTTCCGCGCCTCCACGAGGCGCTTGGCCTTCTCGATGACCATCTCGGCCACCTGCACGTGGCGCGACGGCGGCTCGTCGAAGGTGGAACTGATGACCTCGGCCCGCGGGACGGTGGCGATGAAGTCGGTCACTTCCTCCGGCCGCTCGTCGATCAG
>JAYEKC010000480.1:0-9838 GCA_034716715.1 Gemmatimonadota bacterium
CGGGCCGGTGCCGACCCGGACCGCGGTGCTGAGCACGGTCACCTGCGCCGCGGTGAGCGGCGTGAGCGCGGTATCCGTGACGATGCCGTCGATGGTGCCGAATTCGCGCTTCGGGACCGCCTTTGCGGAATCCTGTGCGCCCGTGATGCTGCGCACCCGCTGCGCCTCGACCCCGGCCGGGCGGGCGAGGCCGGCCGCCAGGGCGAGCGCCGCCACGATGGCGGGGCGAGCGAGGGTCCGGTTGGAGGCCATGGTGTGAATCAAGCGGGTATGGGAGGGGAAGGGTAGCGGTCCGCGACTGCCCGAGACACCACGCCCCGGGGCCGCGAACGCGACCCCGGGGCGTGGCGAACCGTCAGCCGCGCCTTACGGCGCGCAGCTGTTCGTGCCGTTCGGGCCGAGGATGTTGTCGCCCGTCTTGCCCACCCGGACGAGGCATTCTGTCTGGGTGATGGGGAACACGGTGGCCACGAAGTTCTTGTTCGGGCCGCTCGCCACGTCGAGCGGGAGCTGGTTCAGGCGCCCGTAGCGGCGCATGTCGATCCAGCGCATGCCCTCGAGCATCAGTGAGTACCGCTTCTCGTAGAGCAGGGCGGTGAGGATGTCGTCCGTGCTGGACGCCGTCGTCACCGTCGTGGGCGCCAGGCCGCCCGAGTTTACGCGGACCTGGTTGATGTCCGCGATCGCGCCGGCCTTGTCACCGGTGGCGAGCCGTGCCTCCGCCCGCAGGAGGATGAGCTCCTCGTTGCGGATGATCGGGATGGGCGTGGTGCTCACCGGGTACATCGCGAAGCCGAGCGTGGACGACGCGCTGGTGGGTCCGTCAGTGGTAACCGGGCCCTGCCGCGACGGGAGGCCCGTGCGGATCTTCGCCGTATACCGGTCGTCGTTCGCGCCGCTCGCCTTCTTCTGGACGTCGGTCTGGAACGACATGTGGGCGTACAGGTTGGTGTTCGTCGCGACCGAGAAGCCGTTGGTCGCGTCGCCGGTGGCCGTCGAGTAGATCTGGGTCGGGCCGACGTCGAACTGCGCCCGCGTGGTGGCGCCGGCGTTCAGGAACGAGGCCTGGAGCGCCGACAGCACCTGCTGCCACGCGCCCGCGCCGCCCTCGGCCGTGGCGTAGTACGCTGCGGCCCGGGCCTTGAGCGCCCGGTTGAACTGGAGGAACGTGGCCGGCGTGTTGAAGCCGTTGAACCCGGCGTGGAGGGTGAACGGGAACGCCGACCCGCCGTTCTGCAGGTTCGTGGCGCCGGCGTCGAGCGAGCCGAGCACGAACTTGTAGAGTGAATCACGCGAGACGAACGGTGCCAGCTGCGTGGCGTCGTCCTTGATCTCGGTTGGGCCGCCGAGCGCGTCGTGCGCCGAAACGATGATCAGGATGCACGCGCCCTCGAACGTCTGCGCCATGCCGAGCGCCGCCGCCTTCTGCGCCGCCGTCAGCGTGGTGCTGCCCGCGATCGTGTTCTTGAAGTTGTAGATGTCCCGCATCATGCCGTACGGGCCGGACCACGGTCCGGTGGCGAACCCGGACGGGTCGAGCTTCTGCACGCCGCCCACCTGGATGCCGATCAGGTAGTGCGTCGTGTTGCGGCCTTCCTGCGGCGTGAAGTTGTACGACTCGCGCCCCAGGATGCCCGTCGGCGACATCAGCGAGGTCGTCTGCCCGCGATAATCCGCGAGCAGGCCCGTGGCGAGCAGCTGCAGCGCCGTCGGGTCCGCCGTCGCGCCACCCACGCTGGCGACGTTGGGGTTGGTGACGTTGAGGTCCTTCGCGCTGCAGGCGACCGTCGCCGCGGCGACGACTGCCATCGCGAGGCCGCGTATGCGATGCGAAGTCATGGAATTCGATGGAAGGGAGGTTCGCGTCGTCATGGCCTAGTACCCCAGGTCGACGCTGAAGAAGAACTGCTTGCTCGGCGGATAGGGCCCGAGGTCGATGAATCGGTTGAAGTTCGAGTTGCCGAAGTTGTTGAACTCGGGGTCGAAGCTCCAATACTTGGACCACATCGCGAGGTTGCGGGCCTGGAAGCTGAGCCGCATCTCGCGGGCCCGGGCGAAGTCCGCCCAGCGCCGCGGCGCGTCGTACGTGATGGTGATTTCGCGCAGCTTCACGTAGCTGCCGTCGTCGATGTACGTGGAGATGTTGCCGCCGCTGAAGCTGGCGTACCGCCACTGGCCCAGCGTCTTGGCCGGGTCGGGGGAGGCCGCGTCGTAATCGCGCGAGTTGCCGCCCTCGTCCCAGATGTTCTTGGTCATGTCCGACGTGTAGCCGCCGTTCCGCCAGTCCAGGAGCACCGAGAGGTTCCAGCGGCCCCACGTGACCGTGTTGAGGAACTGCGTCTGCTGGCGCGGGTTGGCGTCGGCGATCATCGAGTCGCGCGTGACCGAGTTGGCGACCACCTCGTTCGGGGCCAGACGGCGGCACGGCTTGCCGTCGGCGCCGGTGCCCACCACCAGCTTGCCGCTGGCGTCGGTGGTGTTCACGCAGCTGTACCGCAGGTTGCCCCAGATCATCGTGGGGCGCGTGCCCAGCGCGATGCGGTTGCGGCCGTACGACGATCCGAATGAGCCGCCGACCGCGAAGGACGGGACCCGCAGCTGGTCCACGTTTTGCACGTTGGCCTGGAACGTCGTCCGGAACGACCACTCGAGATTCCGACGGCTGATCGGGACGAGCGTCAGCGACGCCTCGAAGCCACGCGTGGACATCTGGCCGCCGTTGATCGTCTGCGACGAGAGGCCTGAACTCTGCGGGAGCGGGAAGCTCACGAGCAGGTCCTTGATGACGCGCTCGTAATGCGACGCCTCGAAACCCACGCGCTGGTTGAAGGCCGAACCGTCGAGGCCGACCTCGAGTTCGTTCATTACTTCGGGCCGGATGCTCGGGTTGCCCAGCACGCCCGACGCGACGAGCGAGCCGAGCCCGCCGATGATGCCGCCCGACGCAATGGTGACGTCACGCACACCGAAGTTGGGGCGGTTGCCCGCGCGGCCGAACGACGCGCGTGCCTTGATCTCGTCGATCTTGCTGGTGAGCATCCGCAGCGGGTTCACGAAACGGTAGCTCGCCGAGAACTTCGGGAACGTGTAGTACTGCTCACGGTCGCCGTTGGCGCTCGAACGATCGGCCCGGACGCCAGCCGCAATGGCGAGCTTCTCGTCCAGGAAGATCATCTGCTCGTTGAGGTACACCGACTGGTCGCGCGTCTCGGTGATCGTGTTGCCGAACGTGTTGTCGGTGGACGACGTTGCCGGCACGAGGCGTGTCGGCAACAAGCCGCGCGAGCGGATGTTGTACTGGTTGAGCTTCTGGGTCTCATAGGTGCCGCCGAACGACGTTTGCGCCGAGTTCCAGAACTTCCACTTCGGCGAGTACGTCCAGACGGCGTTGACCGCCTGATTGATGAAACGGCTGTCGGCGTTCAGCACCTGCGCGGTGCCGAGGAACCCGTCGGCCGGCTCGAACTGCAGGTAGCCGGGCGAGTATTGCGTGCCCTCGAGCTGGTACCGGTCCACGCCGCCCAGGTACGTGACCTGCAGCGTGTTCTGGGCACTGCTCAGCAGCGTGTAGCCCACGCGGAGGTTCGCCGTCTGCCGCCAGGTGTCCTCGTTGTTGGTGATCGCCGTGAGCACGTCGAAGGGGTTCGAAGTGCCGGACCCGCCGCCGTTCATCACCATCTTGATGAGTCGGCCGGTGGTCGGGTCGATCTGCCGGAGGTCGTAAATGGCCGGCGCGTAGCCGAGCGCATACGTCGGGCTGATGCCCGAGTTGTCGTTGTTGCCGACGCCGTTCTGCGTGAAGTTGTGCGTGACGTCGATGCCGCCGCTGATCGAGAGCTTGTCGCCGATGGACTGGTCGAGGTTGATGCGCCCCGACGTGCGGCGCGCCCCCGTGTTCAGCTCGACGCCCTTGTTCTGGCGGTCGTTGAGCGAGGCGTAGAAGCGCGTGTTGTTGATGCCGCCCGACGCCGACAGGATCGTCTCGAAGGCCGGGTCCTCGACGCCGTAGATCCCGCTCTGCCAGTCGTACCACTTGCACGGCGAGGGGTTGCAGTTGGCCTGCGCGATCGAGTCGGCCTGCGCGGAGGAGCCGATCCACGGCTTGACGGTCGCGTAATCCTTGAAGTGCCGCGAACCCACGAGCCGCGTGGCCTGCTGCGTGCCCACGCGCTGCGTGACGTTGTATCGCGTCTGCCCGGCGCGGCCCTTCTTGGTGGTGATCACCACCACGCCGTTCGTTGCGCGGGAGCCGTAGATGGCGCTGGCTGCCGCCGACTTCAGGACCTCGATGCTCTCGATGTCGTTCGGGTTGAGGTCGGCAAGGCGGTTCACCACCTGGTCCTGGCTCGACGACGTCGAGCCCGACGACCGGGAGATGGACGCGAGGCCGCCGGCCACCGAGGCGTTCGAGACGATCACGCCGTCCACGACGTACAACGGGTCGCCGGAGGCGTTGATCGACGTCGCGCCGCGGATCTGGATCTGCATGCCGCCGCCGGGGACGCCCGAGTTCTCGAAGATCTGCGCGCCGGCCACCTTGCCGGCAAGGTTGCCCTCGAGCGACTTGGCGGGCGCCTTGATGAGTTCGTCCGCTGTGACCGTCGCGATGGCGGTCGAGGCGTTGCGCTTGTCCAGCGTCGTGGCCTGGCCGGTCACGGTCACGCCCTCGAGCTGCAGGACGTCCTTGTCCAAGACGAAGTCCTGCGTGCCGCCCGTGACCTTCGCGGTCTGCCGCTTGAACCCGATGGCGCGGACCAGGAGGGTCACCTCGCCGGCGGGGACGCGAATCCGGTACTCGCCGGCCGCGTTCGTCCGAACGCCGAGGGGCTGGCCGAACTGGGTAATGATGGCTTCCGTGATCGGTGCGCCGCCCTCGGCGGCCGTCACCTTGCCGGCGATCTCACGCCCTTGCGCAAAGGCGGATCCCGGCGCGGCCGCGAGCAATGCGGCCACGAGCATGGTGATCCTGCGGTACAACAATTGTCCCTCCTGGAGGTGGGGGTGCGGCAAACGATCGTCGCAACGCCGTATACGGCAGCGCGAGCCCGACCGCTGGCTGCATACGTTCGGCGCCCGTCAGGGGGGATGTCAAGGAGCCCCACGTCGTCGCCGGCCCGCGCCGCCCGGGGTGGCAACGAGTGGTGTGACGCGGGCTGGGGTGCCGGGGTAAAGCCCCAACCTATATTCCGTCGGCCAGATGATCCGCCTCGAGAACGTCCACAAGGCCTTCGGGTCCAAGCAGGTCCTCAACGGCTTCACCCTCGAGGTGCGCGAGGGCGACATCGTCGTCCTCCTCGGCTACTCCGGCACCGGCAAGAGCGTGGCTATCAAGCACATCGTCGGCCTCCTCGAGCCCGACCAGGGGAGCGTGGTGGTGGACGGCATGGAAGTGCCGAAGCTGTCCCGAAGCGAACTCTACGACCTCCGGTCGCGGATCGGGTACGTCTTCCAGTTCGCGGCCCTGTTCGATTCGCTCACCGTCGGTGACAACGTGGCCATGGGCCTCCGCAACCGGCCGGAAATGTCCGAGGTCCAGGTGCAGGAGCGCGTCCATGAGGCGCTCGACCTCGTGGACCTGCCCGAGGCCGCCGACCTCATGCCCAGCGACCTCTCGGGCGGCATGCGAAAGCGCGTCGGGATTGCCCGCGCCATCGCCCTCCGCCCGAAATACCTGCTCTACGACGAACCCACCACCGGACTCGACCCGGTGACCTCGGCCGTCATCGACGAGCTGATGCTCCGGATGCAGCGCCAGCTCGGCGTCACCAGCGTGGTCATCACCCACGACCTCCGCACCGCGTGGACCGTCGGCACCCGCATCGCAATGCTCTATGACGGGCGCATCCGGCAGGTCGGCACGCCCGACGAGGTGCACGCCACGACGGACCCCGTGGTCCGGCAGTTCATCGAAGGGCGCGCGACGCCAATCGAGCCCGGCGCCACATGACCCGGCCCCACGTGCGCCGCGAAACCTCGGCCGGCGGCGTCGTGTTCCGGCGCGACGGCGCGCGCACGCTCGTCCTGGTCATTCGCGACTCGCACGGCAACTGGGGGTTCCCCAAGGGGCACGTGGAGCGCGGCGAGGATGCCCGGGAGGCCGCCCTCAGGGAGGTGCGCGAGGAAACGGGGGTGATCGCCGGAGACGTGGTGGCGCCCGTCCAGTCGATCTCGTGGCGGTTTCGCTCGCGCGGCGCGCAGGTGCACAAGACCTGCCATTTCTTCGCCCTCGTCACGGACCAGGCGCGCACGCGGCCGCAGCGGAAGGAGGGCATCACCGCTTGCCGGTGGGTGGCACCCGATGAGGCGCGCCGGTTGCTCACCTGGGACAACTCGCGCGGGGTGCTCGACGCCGCGCAGGCGGCGTGGGAGGCACTTCCCGAGCCGGTCGGCGGCTGAATGGCCGCCGCGCGCGCGACCCCGTCCGCCGGCGATGGAATTCCCCTCGTCGTGGCCTGTGTCACGCGGGAACGGACCCGGGCGCTCCTGCGTGCGGCCTTCCCGCGCCGGCGCGGACGCCTCCGTTTCTGCCGCAGCGCCGCGGAATTCCATCGCGCGTTCACGCGCACCCTGGTGGACGTCGCGATCGTGGACGTCGGCGGCGGCGCCGAGGACGCCTGGAAGGCCGCCAGGCTCGCCGTGGAGTTCCCTTGCACGCCGTTCTACGGACTGACGGGGATGCGCGTGACCGACGCCCCGGCGATCGCCCGGTGCGCGGAGTCCGGATTCGCCGACGTCCTGGCCGATGGCGTTGACGACACCGTCCTGCGCGAGCTCGTGGTACCGAGCGCCTTCACGGCGCGCTTTGCCGCCGCGGTCTCGCCCGCCCGGGAGGTCCTCGGCCTGGCGTCGCCCACGCAGCGCCGCGCGTGGCGCTGGGTGGTGGAGCGCGGCGGCCGCCCGGTGCGCACCGACCTTCTCGCCAAGGCACTCGGCGTCACCCGCGAGCACCTGAGCCGGAGCTTCGCCACGGACGGGGCCCCCAACCTCAAGCGCGTGATCGACCTCGTCCGCGTCCTCGCGGCGGCGGAACTCTCGAAGTGCCCCGGCTACGACGCCGCCGACGTGGCGCGGGTGCTGGAGTTCGCGTCGGCGTCGCACCTGGCGAGCACGGCGCAGCGGGTGTGCGGCACGCGGGCCGCGTCCCTCGCCCGCCTGCGCGCCGGCGACATCATCGAGCGGTTTCAGCAGGGCCGGGCGCGCAGTCGCAGCCGCTCCTGACTGGCGCCGGCCGTCGCTCCGGGCCACTCTTGTTGCTTGCATTGGTGCGCGCTTGTGATATTTTTCACAAGCTCCCCCAGTCACCTTCCCCACCCGGTTTCGATCGATAACCAATGGCTACTTCGACGTCGCTCCGCCCCGGCGAAATCAAGGACATCCTGCTCCGTGAAATCGAGGCCGCGGACCTCAACGCCCTGGATGTCGAGGAGGTTGGCACCGTCCTGGAAGTGAAGGACGGCATCACGCGCATCTACGGCCTCCAGAAAGCCATGGCCGGCGAGATGCTCGAGGTGACGAGCTCCGAGACCGGGGCGAAGATCACGACCCTCGCGCTGAATCTCGAGGAAGACAACATCGGCGCGGTGGTGCTCGGCGACTACCTCCAGCTGCGCGAGGGCGACGAGGTCCGTCGCACGGCGCGCGTGCTCGAGGTGCCGGTGGGCCCGGAGATGATCGGCCGCGTGGTGGATTCGCTGGGCCGGCCCATCGACGGCAACGGCCCGATCCACGCCAAGCATACGCGGAAGGTGGAGAGCGAGGCGCCTGGCATCATCGTGCGGCAGCCCGTGAAGGAGCCGCTCCAGACGGGCATCAAGGCGATTGACTCGATGATCCCGATCGGCCGCGGCCAGCGGGAGCTCATCATCGGCGACCGCGGCACCGGCAAGACGGCAATCGCGGTGGACACGATCATCAACCAGAAGGGCACGGGCGTCATCTGCGTGTACGTCGCGATCGGCCAGAAGGCGTCGACCGTGGCCAGCGTGGTGGAGCGGCTCAAGGCCACCGGCGCGATGGAGTACACCATCGTTGTCGCCGCGACGGCGTCGGACCCGGCGCCGATGCAGTACATCGCGCCCTACTCGGGCGCGGCGATGGCCGAGTACTTCATGTACAACGAGGGGAAGGCGACGCTCGCAGTGTACGACGACCTGTCCAAGCAGGCCGCCGCGTACCGCCAGCTGTCGCTGGTGCTCCGCCGCCCGCCGGGCCGCGAGGCGTTCCCCGGCGACGTGTTCTACCTCCACTCGCGCCTCCTCGAGCGCGCGGCCAAGCTCTCGGAAGACCCGAAGGTCGTGGACGGCAAGCACATCCTGAAGCCGGGCGGTTCGCTCACGGCGCTCCCGGTCATCGAGACGCAGGCCGGCGACGTGTCGGCGTACATCCCGACGAACGTCATCTCCATCACCGACGGCCAGATCTTCCTCGAGTCGGACTTGTTCTACTCGGGCGTCCGCCCCGCCGTGAACGTCGGCATCTCGGTGTCGCGCGTGGGCGGCTCGGCGCAGACCAAGGCGATGAAGGGCGTCGCGGGACGCCTGCGCCTCGACCTGGCGCAGTACCGCGAGCTCGAGGCCTTCGCCGCCTTCGCCAGCGACCTCGACGCGGCCACCAAGCGGCAGCTCGAGCGCGGCGCCCGCACCGTCGAGGTGCTGAAGCAGGGCCAGTACCAGCCCATGCCGTTCGAGCAGCAGGCGATGATCATCTACGCGGTGACGAACGGCTTCCTCGACGACGTGGACACCGGGAAGGTGCGCGACTGGGAAGCCGGGTTCCACGCGTTCATCAAGAAGGAGTTCCCTCAGGTCGGCGACAAGATCCGCACCGAAAAGGCGATCTCGAAGGACACCGAGGCGGAGCTGAAGCGCGCCATCGAGCTGTACAAGAAGGCCGCGTAAATGGCGAAGGGCCGCGAACTCGTCGGTCGCATCAAGACGACCGAAAACACGCGCAAGATCACGCGGACGATGGAGATGGTCGCCACGTCCAAGATGAAGCGCGCGGTGGATCGCGTCATCGCCGCGCGCCCGTACGCCACGGCACTCACCGACGTGATCGCGAACCTGTACCACCCCGACCTCGCGACGAGCTTCCCGCTGCTCCGGCAGCCGGCGGAGGAGCGCAAGGTCGCCGTGGTGCTGCTCACGTCGAACCGCGGCCTCGCCGGCGCGTTCAACTCGAACCTGATCAAGGAAGGCAACCATCTGGTCACCACCCTCGAGAAGGGCGGCGCCCAGGTGGACCTCCACGTCGTGGGCCGGAAGGGCATCGGCTTCTTCAAGTACATCGGCCGCGCGATGACCAGGCAGCGCACCGACATCACCGACCGCCCGTCGGCCGAGGACGCGACGTCGCTCGTGGACGCGCTGATGCAGGCGTTCGCCGCCGGTGAGCTCGACGCGGTGTACGTGGTGCACTCGCAGTTCCGCTCGGTACTCTCGGCGCCGCCGGCCGGCGTCAAGATCCTGCCGGTCACGCCGCCGTCGGGTGGCGCCACGAAGGACTACCTGCTGTACCCGTCGGCCGAGGAGATCCTTTCCACGCTGCTCCCGGCCTACGTGCGCAACGCCGTCTACCGCGCGCTGGTGGAAACGGCCGCCGCCGAGCAGGCCGCCCGCCGCACGGCGATGAAGAACGCCACCGACAACGCGGGCGAGATGATCAGCGTGCTCCGCCGCACGTACAACCGGGCCCGCCAGGCCAACATCACGCAGGAAATCGCCGAGATCGTCGGCGGCGCCGCCGCCCTCGACTAGTCCGCCCGCCGCAGACCGCAAACCGTCAACCGCAAACTGCACACTCGTTCTTTTGGCTACCGCATCCGCCCCCAACACCGGCC
>JAYEKC010000481.1:0-9835 GCA_034716715.1 Gemmatimonadota bacterium
GTGGCACTTTCGTCATTGCGCCGTCGGAGGCACCAAAACTCGATGCCCTGATCAAGCGATACGGCATCAGCAACGACGGCGTCGAGGAGTAGGAAGCGCAGCGGGGTAGCAACTACCCGTTGCGGCGTGAGGGCCTCCGTACGTCTGACAACATCCTCAATGTCCTCATCTCCTCGGCACCCCGCTGCGGAGGCGTGCTCTTGCCTGATCCGGCACGAATGCCCTTCTCTGCGACGATCAGCGTCGTTGATACGCTCTTAGCACATTCACATGGCACAACAACCGCTTTCCAACTACTTGCGCACGAGCCGACGTCGGTCTCGACTATCTCAGGACGAGATCGCGTTCTTGATGGGCACATTCTGCGGCACCAGCGTCTCTCGACACGAGCGCGGATCGCGAACACCTGCGCTCGAGGCCGCCATCGCCTACGAGTGCATCTTCGGCGACCCCGTGGCTGATCTCTTCGAGGGGGACACGGAGAGGATTCGAATGGGCGTAAAGGAGCGCGCGATGAAGCTCCGCCATAGCCTGAAGTTCCGCTTCAATGACAAGAACCGCGACGCCAAGATCCGTCATCTCTCACAACTCTTGGAGGGCGGACGTAAGAAGCGAGCCGCATGAGCGCGATCATGAAGAAGTATTTTCATGACCTACGAGTGCTCTCGATCGCACCTAATCCAAAGGGCTTCGGATTTGCCGTGATTGAGGGTCGCGACCGGCTGGTCGACTGGGGCGTGGCTCGAGTCTGGGCAAGGGCCAGGATAGAGTTCGTCGCCCGGGTTGATGCGAGCATTACTAGATATCGACCCGCACTAATCGTCCTACCGGAGATTCCATCCGAGCCGCATCGTGCCCGAACAGCCCGCAGGCTGGAAGCGCTACATACTCACGCGCGAGCAATTGGCATGCCCGTTGTCATTGCGACGCGGGATGACGTCAGGGCCACGTTCCCCACAACGAGGCAGGCGCGGGCCGTCAAGCTCGCGGAACACTTTCCCGAGCTGATGGCATGGCTACCTCGCGAGCGCCGGCCATGGATGACTGAGGACGAGCGGATGTACATCTTTGACGCCATCGCCCTTACCGTCTCGGCCTGCCGACTTTCTTCATGTGAGGAGGTTGTGCGTGAATAGAACTGCAGATCGCGGCCGACCCCGGGCGAACGCGGAGTCGAGCGGGTCACACGAGGCCCATGAGAGCGACGGCGCGGCGCGACCGCGACGCTCGCCGCTGGCTCCGAGAGCCACGCAGTGAGCTTGCCGTGATTGCGCCTCCGCCGGCATCCGTTCGGCGATCTCACGCGTAGCCCTCGGCAGGCACCATGATGCGCCGCATATTCGGCCACCGCCGTCCAGGAACTCATGCGTTTCAGCTCACGATCCTCGCCAACGTCTACCACCTACGGTCGCTCAGCGACCTGCATCGTCAATAGGCCGCTCGAGTACGATCCGCACGGTCGTTCCCGTTCCAACGTCGGAGTCGATGACGATGGACCCGGCAGCCGACGACACGGCAGCCAGCGCGATGGCAAGGCCAAGCCCTGATCCAGCCCGCGCTCGCCCGGCCGTCCCTCGATAGAAGCGGTCAAACACGCGGCCTTGTTCCCCGGGCGAGATGCCGCATCCGTCGTCCTGGATCAGGAGCGACACGGCATTGTCAGGCGTGGTGGCAGCCGCCAGGACGATGCGCGTCGCCCCGGAGTATTTCACGGCGTTGTCCACGATGTTGCTGAGCGCCCGTTCCAGCAACGCTCCGTCGATGCGCGCCTCTAGTGGACCTGGCTGCGCCTCCATGATCAGCGACGCGCCCGCGCGCGCCGCGGCCGGGCCGAATCGGCGGTGAACTGTCGCGAGCACGTCCTGGACATCCACGCGCGCACCGACGGTCGCACGTGGTTCGCCGTCGGTGTGCGCAAGGGTAATGAGGTCGTCGGCGAGCGCCGACGTATCGCGAAGGTCGGTCAGCGTCTGGCCGAGCACCCGGCGATATTCGTCAGGCGCCCGCTCCTTCCTCAACGCGACATCAATGTCGCCGCGCAAGATCGTCAGCGGTGTCTTGATGGCGTGGCCCGCGTCGGCAAGAAAGCGCCTCTGACTGTCGAGCACCCCGTCGAGCCGGCGCAGCAGGCCGTTGAGCACCGCCACGAGGCGCTGCAGTTCGGTCGCGTCCGCCTCTACCACAATGCGGTGCCCCCGTCCGACGGCGTCCATCTGCTCGGCCTCGCGAATGATCGCCAGCACAGGCCGTACGGCATAGCCAGCGAGCCACCAACCGAGGGCACCCCCGAGCGCGAAACCGCCAAGCGCCAACAGGGTCAGGAAACCCGCCACACGGTCCAGGATCGTGTCGGTCTCGCGCGTGGATGTTGCCACCTGCAACAGGTGCGCCTGGTGTTGCGGGCCGATGAGCCCGAGCGGGTACAGGACGGACCGATAGTGTCCACCGCCGAATACAAGCGTGAACAGCTCGGGCGCCTCCGTCGCGACCACGTGCTGCCGGACAGCGTCCGGCACGGGCAGGTGCCGCCCTGCGAGGTTTGTCGTCTGGATGACTGGACGACCCGCCGTCGTCCACACTTCGGCGTAGCGCTCCAGCAGTGAGTCCGACGATACGGGGCCCGCGGCGTACTCCGCGTCGTGAAAATGCACGGACTCGTCCGGTGAGTCGGCAGTCGCCGCCGCCTCGATCGACGCAAGGCGGAGCACCAGGTCGTCCAGGCGGTTGTACAGGGTGGATTGCAGTGTCACGTAGCCGATCAGGCATCCCAGCGCCGCAGTAGTACCGAGCGCCAAGCCAAATCGCACCGCAAGGCGGGCGCGAAACGAACGCGATCGCGGACTCACGGAGCGCCTACCGCGACACGAAACCCGACGCCCTTCACCGCGACGATGACGCGCGGCCGCCCTCCCGCCTCCAACTTGTTCCGCAGGTTGGCCACGTGAACGTCGATGAGGGTCGTTCCGGGGTCGAAGGTCATGCCCCACACCCGTTTCAGAAGCGTTGCACGACTGACCGTCGTGCCTGCCGCGCGCACCAAGACGTCGAGCAATCGATACTCAATCGGAGTCAGGCGAACCTCCTCGCCGCCGCGGGTCACGGCGTGCCGCACGGGGTCGATCGCGATGTCGGCCACACGCAAGGAGGCCGTCCCTGCACGCGCGCGGCGCCCCAGCGCGCGGATGCGCGCCACCAACTCGTCGAAGTCGAAGGGCTTCGTCAGGTAGTCATCCGCCCCTCCGTTCAGGCCGTGCACTACGTCGGCCGCGCCCGCGCGCGCCGTGAGCATCAGCACGGGCGCGGCGTTCCCGTCCGCCCGCAGCTCGGCCGTCACGGCAAATCCGTCCCGATCCGGAAGCCCGATGTCCACCACAAGCACGTCGTAGTCGCCTCGGCGGGCGGCCGCGAGTCCGCCCGCGGCGTCGCCCTCGACGTCCACCTCGTGCCCTTCTTCGATAAGGCCGCGGCGAATGAAATCCGCTACGCGAACCTCGTCCTCGACCAGCAGGATGCGCACGCCCACTCCGTGATCTAAGAAATCTTATGCCGCGCGTTCGGTATAACCGCGCCGTCGCCCACGTATAATCTGCCAGAGTTCTCCCCAGGACGACATTTCGTGAGCCAGCCACCACGCCGCGCATCGCGGCGACATTTCATATTCACAACTGCCGCAGCCCTCGGCACCCTTGCTACAATCCCGCGCGGGCTGCGCGCAAGCGCCTTGGCCCGGACAACACCCGGCCGCGGCACGGAACCTCGCATCACGAGGGTGGACCTGACGGTCGGACATGCTCCGATCGTCGTGGGCGGCCGCCGTGCGATGGCCGTCGCGGTCGACGAATCGGTTCCCGGTCCGACCCTGCGCTTTCGCGAGGGCGACGACGCGGTCATCCGTGTCACCAACACGCTTGCCGAACCGGCCTCCATTCACTGGCACGGCGTCATCCTGCCGAACGGCATGGACGGCGTACCGCAGGTCACCTTCCCCGGGATTCCGGCCGGGACCACGTTCGAGTACCGCTTTCCGATTCGCCAAGCCGGCACGTACTGGTACCACAGTCATTCGGGCATGCAGGAACAGCTCGGCGTCTACGGCGCGATCGTCATCGAACCGTCCGCGGGGGACGGCATCGCAGCTGATCGCGACTACGTCGTACAGCTCTCCGACTGGACGTTCGAGGATCCCGACGCCGTGATGGCCCACCTGAAGCAGATGGGCGGCTACTATAACTACCAGCGGCAGACGCTCCTGGGGCTTCTCGGCGGTCACGACGGTCCGCTCCGGGACCGCCTGCCTTGGGCGAAGATGCGAATGGATCCGACGGACCTCGCCGATGTGACCGGCGCTACGTATCACTATCTCGTCAACGGGCGCGCGCCGGACGATCCCTGGCGTGGGCGTTTCATCCCGGGTGAGCGGGTGCGCCTCCGGCTCATCAACAGCGGCGCGGCTACGTTCTTCGACGTCCGCATTCCCGGCCTGCCCATGACCGTCGTGCAGGCCGACGGACAGCCGGTCGAGCCGGTCACGGTGGAGGAGATCCGCGTAGCGATTGCCGAGACGTACGACGTGATCGTCCAGCCGAGGGAAGAGCGGGCCTATGCCGTGTTCGCCGAGACGCTCGACCGGAGCGGCTATGCGCTGGGGGTGCTCTCGCCGCGGGACGGCCTCGTGCCCGACATCCCGGCGCGGCGCCCGCGCCCCCGCCGGTCCATGATGGACATGGGCATGGCGATGGGGAGCACGGCGATGCCGGGGATGGCGGACATGCCGGGCATGTCGCACGCCGGCCACGCGATGGGCAGCACGGCCGCGCCCGACGTGCCGCATGGGCCCGACGATCACGGCCCGGGAAACTCCATGGTGCCGGCGGTGACGGCGCCGCGCCTGGACGACCCCGGCATCGGGCTGGGCGGCGATGGATGGCGGGTACTCACCTATCGCGACCTGCGCAGCGCCGCGCCAACGCTGGACGAGCGTGACGCCGGACGCGACCTGGAGTTGCACCTCACCGGCAACATGGAACGGTACATGTGGTCGTTCGACGGCCGGAAATACTCTGACGCCCGCGATCCGATACCCATCGGAATGCACGAGCGGGTCCGGATCACGTTCGTGAACGACACGATGATGGAACACCCCATCCACCTCCACGGCATGTGGATGGTGCTGGAGAACGGGGCGGGAGAGCGACAGCCGCGCAAGCACACGGTCAACGTGAAGCCGGCCGAGCGGGTCTCCGTGCTCGTGGAGCCCGATGTGCCGGGCCGGTGGGCCCTGCACTGCCACATCCTGTATCACATGGAGACCGGCATGTTCCGCGTCGTGGAGGTGCCGGCACATGCGTAAGACTGCACCGTCCCTGGCGTGCGCTCGCCGGACCGCCCAGAGGACGTTTGCCGGCCTTGCCGCTGGCCTCGTGCTCCTCGCCGCGCCGACCTCGCTGCGTGCACAGGTGGGCGACCACGCGATCCACTCGCTCGTCCTCCTGGACCAGTTCGAGCAGCGTGCGGTGCGCGGGGAACACCCTCTCGCGTGGGACCTCATTGCCTGGGTCGGCGGCGACTACACGCGCGCGTGGATCAAGTCGAGCGGAGCGCATTCCACGCGCGGAGGCGGGGGCGAATCCGAGGTGCAGGTGCTGTTCGGGCGACTGGTCGCGCCGTTCTGGGACGCGCAGGTCGGCGCGCAGGTCGAGACGCGGATTGGTGGCGGCGTCACACGTACCCGCGCGAGCGCCGTCGTCGCGCTGGAAGGACTCGCCCCGTACTGGTTCGAACTCGAACCCTCGCTCTATGTGAGCGACCGTGGCGATGTGTCGAGCGAGCTGACGGCTTCGTACGACCTGTACGTCACGCAGCGGCTGCTCCTGCAACCGCGCGTCGACGTGCGCGCCGCCGTCCAGGAAGTTCGCGAGTTCGGCGTGGGCTCCGGCCTCAACGACGCGGCGTTCGGACTGCGCCTCCGCTACGAGGTGCGCCGCGAGCTGGCCCCGTACGTGGGCATGCGCTGGAGCCGCAGCATGGGCAGCACCGCGGAGATGGCCCGCGCTGCCGGCGAGGCCACGTCACGGGCGACGGCCGTCGCCGGCCTTCGCGTGTGGTTCTGACGTGCGGGACCTGATGGTTCACCCCGTTTCAGGAGGAAGCGCACGTGCCTGCGCATGAACAACCTGCACCACCGTCCGGCGCGGTGGCGACGCGACTTGCGTTGCATGGCCTCGCGTACGAGGTTCCCGCGCGCGCCAACCGGCTCGACTTCATGCTCGGGGCCCTGACGCTGGCCGCGCTGGTCGTGCTGGCGCTCTCCGGCATCGTGCTGGCGCAATACTACGATCCCACGCCACTCGGCGCCTATGCGTCGGTCCGCTACATCCTGGAGCAGTCGGCCGTCGCGTCGCTGCTGAGCGGCGTGCACGTCTGGGCCGCATCCGCCGCCCTCGCGCTGGTGTTCGCGCATCTTGTCGCCGTGTTCTGGCGCCGGGGCTTCCGGAATCCGCGCGAGGGACTCTGGTGGAGCGGCGTACTGCTGCTCGCGCTGCTCTTCGGGCTGGCGTTCACCGGCACCGTACTGCGCGCCGATCAGGAAGCGGTCGAGGCGCTCGCGCACGCCACGGCGGGCGCAAAGCTCGCCGGCCCGCTGGGTGCGCCGCTCCGCGCCGATTTCACGGCGTCCACCGCGCTGCTGAGCCGCCTGTACGCGCTTCACGTGTCGGCGCTCCCGCTCGCGCTCCTCGCGCTGCTGGCGCTTCACCTATGGCTCATCCGTCACCTCGGCGTGAGCGCCGCGGGATCGGAGCGCGCGCGCTTCGCGTCGCACCTCCGCAAGATCGGCGGTGCAAGCCTCTTGCTCGTCGGGGCCGTGGTCGCGGCCGCGCTGGTGTGGCCGCCGAACCTCCTCGCCGCCGGACAGGAGGGGTTCGAAGTCACCAAGCCGATGTGGCCGTTTCTGTGGGTGTATGCGGCCGAGAATCTCTTCGGGATGACCGGCATGCTCATCGCACCCGGCGTCCTCTTCGGATTCCTCGCCCTCGTCCCCGCGACGGACCGGCACGACGGCACGGCCGCGACGGTGACGCGCGTGGCCGGCGCCGTGTTGTTCATTTTGATGATCTCCGCCATCGTCTATGCGGCGGTCGCGCCGGGGCAGAGTCACCTCGGCATGGACATGGGAGGCTGAACCATGAGACCCGTCATTGCCCTCCTCGCCGCGGCGCTTGCCGTCGGCCTTACGGCCGCGACGGCCAGCGCGCACGACAAGGGAACGCTCAAGATCGCGTCGCACACCTTTGCCGCCGGCGACTCGCTGTCCGTCACGGGCGTGAAGTTCTCGCCTCGCGACGAGGTGACGCTCGTGCTCATCGGCGCGAGCGGACGCCACCCGCTTGCCGACGTCCCGACGGACTCCACCGGCGGCTTCAAGCGCGGCGTGCTCGTGCCGGCCACGCTCGCCGCGGGCCGTTATCGCCTGATCGCCGAGGCGTTGGATGGCGACGAAGTCGCGTCGCTGGACGTGGTGGTGACGCCGCCGATGATGGTCTCCGTCGGCGTGACCACTGCGATGGATCACCCAATGCCCGGCATGGACCACGCAGCCACTGACATGAGCGCACCAACCAATGCTCCGGTTGCGCTGACCCTGGCTCGCAGCACGCCGGTCACAACCGCTGCCGTCATCCTCATCCTCGCCTGTTTCGCCACCGGTGCCGCGCTCCTGCGGCCGGCTCGTTCCCCCCAAGCGGAGTCCCACTCATGAGTCCCACCCCACATCGGCGCCGCGTCGCAGCCGCAGCCGGTGCCGCACTGGCGCTCGTTGCCGCCTCCGCGGCAACCCTTGCCGCTCACGATTTCTGGCTCGTGCCGAATGCCCTCACGTTCCCCAACGGGTCCCGCGTCGAGGTGCTCGGGCAGTCCGGGACGAAATTCCCGATGAGCAGCGGCCCTACGCAGCCGGCGCAGGTCGCCGAGGCGCGCGTTGTCGGGCGATCGACCGACCAGAAGGTGACCGACCTCGCCGTCAGCGGCCGGTCGCTGATGCTCCGCCACAAGCCGTCGGCCGCGGGCCAGTACGTAGTGGCCGTCGCGCTCGCGCAGCGCGACGCGCGCACGACCCCGGCGCGTCTCCAGCGCTATCTCGCGCTCGAGGGCGCGCCCGAGCTCGCCGCGCGGTATGAACAGGAAGGACGGTACCCCAAGGCGGACAGCATCACGCAGATGTCAGGCAAGTATGCGAAGACCATCGTCGAGGTGGGCAATGACGGACCGCGCGCGTTCGATCGCGCGGTTGGCCACGCGCTCGAGTTGGTCCCGCTCGACGACCCCGCCCGCGCGGCGCCCGGCGGCACCGTGCGCGTGCGCCTCCTCTATCACGGCAAGCCCGTCGCCCGCGTACCGCTTCGTGCGGGCTGGGGCTCACCGGCGGCCGTGAGCGCCGATCCCGCCTCCGCGCCGGCGGCCCCGGAGCCCGACCAGGTGGTCGAAACCGGAACCGACGGCGTCGCCGCGATCCAGGTCCCCACCGCGGGATGGTGGAACGTGCGTACCCTGTACTCCGCGAGCATGCAGGGGATGCCCGAGCACTGGGAGGTGTACTTCGCCACGCTGGTCTTCGGCGTCACCGCACGTGGGACGGACGACAGTGGTGATGTCGACGCTCCGGATGCAACGGGCGGTCCAGCCGTCGCCGTGGGGGCGCCGGCAGTTCATGCTCCGGTAGCGCGCGCGCAAGGCGCCTCCCAGGACTCCCTCGTGCTCGCCGTCGTCAACCGGTTTCACGCTGCCCTTGCAGCAGGTGATAGCACGACGGCGTTAGGCTTGCTCTCAGAGGATGTCGTGATCATGGAAAGCGGCGGTGTCGAAACGAAGGAGCAGTATCGGAATGGCCACCTCAACGGCGATATGGCGTACGCCAAGGCCGTTCCCGCCGCTCGCCTGGTCACATATGAGCACGTTCGTGGTGAAGCAGCCTGGGTGGCGTCGACGAGCGTAACACAAGGCGACTACAACGGCCGCCCGATCAACTCCGCTGGCGCCGAACTGATGGTGCTGTCCCTCGAGGGCGGCAGGTGGAGGATTCGCGCTGTTCACTGGTCGTCCCGCGCGCGCCGTGCTGGTTGACCACGCGTTCGTTACAGCCCCCGCCCCCCAAACCAACCGGCTCATGTCAACGATTCGACGCTCCATCGTGATGGCCCTCGCCCTTGCCGTCGTTGCGGCAAGCGTCGCTGCGGCCCACGACCTCTTCCTTCGGGCGCGGTCGTTTTTCGTCGCGCCGCGCACCGCCGTCCGGATCGACGTCCTCAACGGCACGTTCGATCGAAGTGAAGCGGCGCTCGCGTTCAACCGCCTGACCGATCTCCGGATCATCGGGCCTTCGGGCACCACGCGGCCCGACAGCTCCGCGTGGCGCGTGCACGGCGACTCGGCGGAGCTGGCGTGGCCGGGCGGTGAGGCGGGAACGTGGGTGGTCGGCGCAGCGGTGGCGACGCGCGAACTCACGCTCACCGCCGAGCAATTCAATGAATACCTGAAGGAAGACGGCATTCCCGACGTGCTCGAGGCGCGTCGCAAGGCCGGCGAACTCGGTAAGGGGGCCCGTGAGCGTTACGCCAAGAACGTGAAGGCCATCGTGCAAGTAGGCGAAGCGCATTCGGCGACGTACGCGACCGTGTTTGGCCATCCCGCCGAGCTCGTCCCACTGCAGAACCCGTACGAGGTGCAGGCGGGTGGGAGCCTCCGGGTACGCGCGCTGGTGGATGGGAAGCCCGTCGCAAAGCAGACGGTGCTCGCCGGCGGTGTGGGAGCGGACGGCACCCGGATCGCCGAGTCGGCGACG
>JAYEKC010000482.1:0-1916 GCA_034716715.1 Gemmatimonadota bacterium
TTCGATCGTGACGCCCGCCGGGAGGCTGTCGCGGTCCACCTCGATCAGGTAGTCGTCTCGCGAACGAGGCGGCCGGCTCGGTTCCTTCAGCCGGACCGTGACCCGGCGGAAGAGCTGGTCCGCACGAGCATTGCCGAGGCGACTCTCGTGGCGAAAGGCGATGCACGCCACCGGCGCCATGAGTCCGCGCGCGGCCGACCGATCGTTTTCGAACATCTCGTTGAGTGACTTCTTGAACAGCCCGAGATCTTCATCCGAGAACCCCGTCTGCTCGGCCAACGTCGCGTTGATGTAGCCGGAAGCTCGATACAGCCCGTAGGGAATCGCGAACTTGCGGCCCATCGTGCGTTCCTTCTCAAGGTCCTTCTCATTCGTGACGGCGCACCGCGTAATGGTGAACTCTCCTGCTTGCGAAACGGGGTCGATGCTGCGGGCTATTGTCAACTGTACGGGGCCGCGAACCTGGCCCGCAGTCATCTTGATCTTGGCGACCGTATCGGCATCCTCGCCGCCGGCCGACTTTTCATCCCCGGTTGAGAGCACCGCCCCGAAGGTCCGGATGTCGTAGTAGTTCTCACAAAGCCAGTCTCGTGCGACATCCTCGAAGGGGCGATCGGGCCTTGGCTGCTTCTTCTTGTCCTTTCGATACTTCTGCCAAGCGCCAACCGCCGCCTTCACGGCGGGGCTCGCGGTGTACGCTTCTTCGATGAGTTGGTTGAGCACGGCCTTCTCTCGAATGAAAACCTTGTACCGGGCACCGACGTACCTGCCGTCGTCCTTCGGCACCTGCACATAGTTCCGCACCTTCCGCTTCAGGCACACATCCGTCACGAGGCCTTGTCCGGTCTCGGCGTCCACTCGCGGCAGGTTACCGGCGTCGGGGTCACCGTTGGGATTGCCGTCCGTCACATCGAAGAGATAGACGAAGTCGTAACGATTCTGGATGGCGGCGTTCATTGGGTCTCGGTCTCCTGGTCGTCTCGCTTGGGGAAGAAGGCCTGGCGCTGATGGTAGTAGCCGATCGCAAACAGCCCTTGGTCGCGCAGCCCGAACTGCGATGCAAACCCGTTCAGCTTGCCCATCATCTCGCCGAGCAGCTTCTCGTGGTTGACCTTGCCGCCCCCGTGCAGCTTGGCGAGATGGTGCTGCGCGAGGCGAAGTAGGCGGGGGAACGCGACGGCCGGTGTCGCGCTGGCGGATGAGTAGTACCGGTCCTTGATCGTCGCGTTGAGGCCCCCGCCGGAGGCGTGCTCCTGTATTCGCTCCAACAGGGCGAACAGCCGGCCTGTTACGTATGCTGATTCGGTTCGGTTGACATCGAGCGACACCGGCACCTCCAGCGGAATAGCCCCGGACGGGGTGTTGCGGTTGAGGCACGCCTTGATCGCTGCGAGGCGAGCGTGGGTGAATGCGCCGTCTGCCCGCAAGCGGCCGACCATGGCGCCCAGCAGCGTAGACGGGTAGGGCGTTCCGCCAAGCACGGCGCGCGCAACCGCACCGGCCAGCAGCGGCGAGACGGAGTCGTCGTCACCGCCGGCGGGGTTCAGCACGGCGCGCCCGGTGGCACGGACAATCGCCCTGATCGTGAGTGGCCGATCGACTTCGCGAGCGCCGACGAGGGCTGTGTCCCGCAGGTGCGCCCCAAGGCAGTCGAGCATGTGTCCGACCGTCGTTTCGTACCAGAATCGAACCGACAGGCGGGCCGCGTTGGGCGACAGCGCCAGGATAAAGAAGCGCGTCTCGCGATCCGCGCCGAGTGCCGACGACGCGGCAATTCCGTCGCGAAGCTGCGTGACGAGACGCCGTACTTCATCCACGCGCCGCTCATCCTCGGATGTTGCTCCGGTGGCCGGTTGTCCGTCGCCGAACAGGTCGTTGACGAAGCCTTCGACGGGATGCGCGTGCTCCGCCCAGAA
>JAYEKC010000483.1:0-9782 GCA_034716715.1 Gemmatimonadota bacterium
GCGTCGCGAGCACGGCGCGGACGGCGGCGAGGTCGGCGGCGGAGAGGGTCGAGTCCATCAGGCCCTCGACCGACTGCTGCACGATGTGCGTCCCCGTCCGGACGATGTTCGCCGCGACGATCAGTGCCACCGCGGGGTCGAGCCACTGCCACTGCGTGAGGCCCACGGTGCCCACGCCGACGATCACGCCGAGAGAGGTCCAAACGTCGGTGATCAGGTGCCGCGCGTTGGCCTCAAGCGTGATGGACGCGTGCTTCCGGCCCACGCGCAGGATGAGCAGGGCCGCCGCGAGGTTGATGACCGACGCTACGGCCGACACCACGATCCCCACGCCGACGTCGGCCAGCGGCTGTGGAGTGATGAACCGAGAGACGGCGGCGACTCCGATGGCCACGGCGGCCACGAGGATCAGCGCGCCTTCGAGTCCGCTCGAGAAGTACTCCGCTTTGCCGTGCCCGTACTCGTGATCCGAGTCGGCGGGGCGCGCGGCGATGGTCAGCATCGCCAGCGCCATGATTCCGCCGATGAGGTTCACCAGCGACTCGGCGGCGTCGGAGAGGAACCCGACGGACCCGGTATGCGCCGGCCTTGAGGCCGATCGTGACCAACGCGGCCGCGATGGAGAGCCACGCAAAGAGCGTCAGCGGCGCGCGGTCGTCCACGGGTGGCGACGTCACGAGCTACTGCGTCGCGCTGTTGGCCTTCTTTGCGAAATGATCGCCGAACCAGCTGAACATCCGCGCCCAGTGGTCGCGGAAGTCGGCCTCGCTGCCGTTGCGCCCCGCGCCGTGCCCCGCGCCCGCGTACTGCACCCACACCGCCTCGCGCCCCAGGCGCCGCAGCGCGTAGTACATCTCCCGCTCGTTCGTGTCGGGCACGTTCCAGTCCTGCTTGCCCGTGAGCATCAGCAGCGGCGTGTGGATCCGGTCGGCGAACATCACCGCCGAGTGCTGGATGTACTTCATGGGCGCCTCCCACAGCGTCGCGCCAATCCGGTCCTGCCCGCGCTCGGCGGCGTTGTAGTTCCGCGTGCCGATCTTGGGGCTGTCGCCGAGGAACGAGATGATGTTCACCTTGCCGGAGATGTTCACCGCGGCCGCGAACCGGTTGGTCTGCGTGATGAGCAGGTTCGTCGCGTACCCGCCGTAGCTGGTGCCGAACACGCCGAGTTGCCGGTCGTCCACGATCCCGCGGTCGATGAGCATGTTGATGGCCGACAACACGCCCTTCTCCCACGACTCGCCGGGATACCCGGTCTCGAAGCTCACCGAGGGATGCAGCACGAAGTACCCGCGCGCGGCCAGCAGGGCCATCTGCTCGAGATACCCGTTGTCGAAATAGTTCTCGTAGATCTCGGCCACGAGCGGGTACTTCCTGCCGGGCTCGTAGTTGAGCGGATAGTACAGCACGCCGTTGAGCTTCTTGCCGTCGGCATCCCGGTACTGGATAAGCTCGCTGCGGGGGAGCGCCACGCCGGCGAGCTGGGGATTGAGCTGCGTGAGCGCGCGCACGTCGCTCATGCCGGCTCCGGCGGTGTACACGTCGCCCGGGCGCTCGCCGTCGGCGCGCTCGAACGTGAACCGCGACCCGTCCTTCGACACCCGCCACGCGGAGTACAGGTTGGCGTCCTGCACGAGCGCGGTGGCCTGCCGCGTGCCGAGGTCGTACCGCTCGAGCCCGCGCGCCCAGCGGTCGCGCGCCGAGCGGGAGAGGTACACGCTGCGCCCATCCTCGCTGAAGGCCAGGTATGTGCGCACGGGACGGGTGGCCGTGTCGGCCTCGAACGGGTACACCATCTCCAGCGAATCGCGCTGCACGTCGAGCAGGTACCAGCCGTCGCGGCCGCTGACGAGCAGGGCGCGATCGTCGGGCCGCCAGTCCACGATGGTGTACGACGGCCGGTTGGCCGTGTCGGCGCGGGCGGCGTCGGCCGCGCCGGTCGCACCGGCGCCACCGGCGGCGCCGCTGGCGCCGCTGGCGCCGCTGGCGCCAGGGACACCCGACGGCCGCGGGGCACGACGGTACTTCGCGGTGAGGTTCACCGCGCTGTCGGCGCCGAGCGTGCGGAGCATGATGTTGCCGCGGTCGTCGTACGCGAACGCCGTCATCGCCTTGTTCCAGCGCGGGGCCACGCGCCGCTCTCCCGGCTTCACCAGCGTGTCGGGCCTGGCGCCGGGCGCGAGCGACAGCCTGAACACGCCGTAGTCGCTGCCGCCGGTGTTGTCGTACGTGGTCTTCTTCGCCTCCGCCGTGGCGTACACGATGGCCGCTCCGTCCGGCGTGAAGTCCACGCCGGCGCCGCCGCCGCGCCCGCCACCGCCGCCGACCGGCGTGACGCCGAGCAGTTCGCGAACGGCGCCGTCCGCGAGGGAGACGATCGCCGGGACCTGCTGGTCGCTCATGTTGCGCACGCGGTCCCACGAGAGGAACGGCTCCTTCGAGTCCTGTACGGTGATGGGGCCCTGGTCGAGGTTCACGAACGCCGCGCGCGCGGCGGCTGCCCAGCCGTCGGGCCGGAGCGTGACGAACACCGACTTGCCGTCGGGCGCCCAGACGAGCGGCGAGTTCGACGCCACCTGCTTCGTGGTCTTGAGCGGAACCGCGCTGTTCTTCGCGGCGGCCACGTCGTACACGTTGAGCGTCCAGTTGTCGCCGTTCAGCGACCAGAACGCGAGCGACTTGCCGTCCTTGGTGAACGTGGCGCCGCGCACCTGCGGCTTGCCGGGGAGCACGGTGGCGGCCTTTCCCGTCGTGGCGTCGATCACCTGGAACTCCACCGGCGCGGGCGAAACGTACGTGGGGTCGCCGTAGCGGGCGTTGTCCACGAGCAGCGCGTCGCGGCGCACGCGGATGGTGAGGGCGATCCAGCGGCCGTCGGCGGAAACGTCGGCGATTTGCGGCGTGCGGATGTTGAGCGCGTCGTCCACGCCGAACGGGCGCCCGGCCTGCTGGGCGAATGCGCGCCCGGGCGCTCCCGCCGATGCGGCGGCGAGGATGGCGATGACGGCGGCGCGGACGACGACGGGGGGTGTCACGCGGAACATGGGACGGCTCCGGATTGGTGGCGGGGACGCCCATAACGATGCGCCGAACGCCGCGGCCGCGCGAGTCGGCGGTGGCGGCCACGGTGGTAGATTTCCCTGCGTGCCCGCCCCCACCGCGTTGCCCCTGATTCCGAGCCCCGCGGGGGCGGCCTGGCGGCACGGGTGACGCGGCGCCGGTCCCCCGCCCGCCCCGCGCGGCGGCCGCCGTGGTCGCGCTGGTCGAACGAGCGGCTGCTCGACATGCGCATCAAGGACCTCGGCCTGCGGATCGAGGGCACGTGGCTCGAGGACGCCGTGGCCGAGCTGCACGCCGAGCTCGAGCGCCGCGGGGTGCGCGTGCTGCCGCACGTGTGGCTGTCGCACGACTGGTACTCGCCCGACCGCATCCCGGGCATCGCGATCCCGTTCTACCTGGCGCACCCGCGCCTCATCCGCCTCGAGCGCCAGCAGATGCTCGAGGTGGAGGGCGGCACGCGTGAAACCTGCCTCCGCATCCTGCGCCACGAGGCGGGCCACTCCATCCAGCACGCGTACGGCCTCCACCGGCGGCGCGCCTGGCAGAAGCTCTTCGGCCACTCCTCCAAGCCGTACCCCGAGGTGTACCGGCCCAACCCGGCGAGCCGGCGGTTCGTGCAGCACCTCCGCCTCTACTACGCCCAGAGCCACCCGGACGAGGACTTCGCGGAGACGTTCGCGGTGTGGATGCAGCCGCGCGCGCTGTGGCGCAAGCGGTACGCGGGATGGCCGGCGCTCCGGAAGCTCGAGTACGTGGACGCCCTGATGGCCGAGCTCGCCGAACAGCGGCGGCCGAGGCTCGTGCGCCGCACGGTGGACCCGGTGCGCACCATTGCCGACACGCTGCGCCAGTACTACGCCGCGAAGAAGGAGCAGTACGCGGTGTCGTTCCCCGACGTGTACGACCGGGACCTGAAGCGCGTGTTCAGCGACGACCCGAAGCACCGCCACCGCGAGCGCGCCTCGCACTTCATCCGCCGCCACCGGGCCGAGATCCGCCGCACCGTCACGCGGTGGACCGGGGAGTACGAGTTCACGATGGACGCGGTGCTCCACGACATGATTGGCCGCGCGCGCGAGCTGAAGCTCCGCGCCCCGGGCCGCGACCGGCAGCTGCTGCTCGACTTCACCGGGATGCTGGCGGTGAAGACGGTGCATCACCTCTACAGCGGGCGGGCGTGGATCGCCCTGTGATGCGCCCGTGAGCCGCCCGTGAGCCGCCGCCGCCCGAAGGCCAGGCTTCGCATCCTGGCGCTGATGCACCCGAGCCTCGTGCCGCCCGACGACCTCGCCGCGCTCGCCGCGCAGGCGGCCTACGACATCAAGACCGAGTTCGACGTCGTCTCCACGCTCCGCGTTGCCGGGCACGAGGTCCACACGCTCGGCGTCGCCGACGAGCTGCTCCCCATCCGCCGCGCGGTGGAGGACTTCCGGCCGCATGTGGTGTTCAACCTGCTGGAGGAGTTCCACGGCCGGCGCGAGTTCGACCAGCACGTGGTGAGCTACCTCGAGCTCCTGCGCGTGCCGTATACGGGCTGCGGCCCGCGCGGGCTGATGCTCTCGCGCGACAAGGCGCTGGCCAAGCAGATCCTCGCCTACCACCGCATCCGGTCGCCGAAGTTCTTCGTGGCGCCGCGCGGCCGGAGGTCGTCCACCGCGCGGCGGCCGAAGGCGCTCGAGTTCCCGCTCATCGTGAAAAGCCTCACCGAGGAGTCGTCGGAGGGCATCTCGCAGGCGTCGGTGGTGGACGACGACGAGCGCCTGGCCGAGCGCGTGGCGTTCATCCACGAGGCCGTGGGCAGCGATGCGCTGGTGGAGCAGTACATCGACGGGCGCGAGCTGTACGTGGGCGTGATGGGATTCGAGCGGCCGGTGGTGTTCCCGCCGTGGGAGCTGCTGTTCGCGAACCTGGCGCCGGGGGCGGTGGCCATCGCCACGTCGCGCGTGAAGCACGACGCGCGGTACCAGGAGGAGCGCGGCATCCTGCAGGCGGAGGCGGAGCTCGACCCCGCGGTGGTGGCGCGCATTGCCCGCGTGTCGCGCCGCATCTATAAGATGCTATACCTCGACGGCTACGCGCGGCTCGACTTCCGGCTCGCGGCCGATGGCGAGCCGTACTTCCTGGAGGCCAACCCCAACCCCGACATCGCCCGGAGCGAGGAGTTCGCGTCGGCAGCCGAGGCGCGGGGAATCGGCTACGAGGCGCTGCTCGACCGGATCGTGCACCAGGGCATGCGGGCGCAGCGGCAGCCGCACTAGCGACGGGCGCGTTTCCGGCGGGGCCCCGGTGTTCGGCGCCGTCGGCCACTGGCGAACCCGGAGTGACTTCGCCACACTCTGCCGATGGCGAAGCCGAAGGTCGACATCTCGTTCACGAGCGACGTCGCGCGGAACTACGAGGCGAGCCTCGTACCGCTAATCTTCCAGCCCTACGCCGGCGACCTCGCCGCCCGCGTCCGCGCACTCAACCCGGCCACGGTCCTCGAGATCGGGTGCGGCACGGGCGTGGTGACGCGCGCCCTCGCCGACCACCTGCCCGAGCGGTGCGCGATCCTGGCCACGGACCTGAACGAGGCGATGGTTGCGCACGGGCGCGCGATCGGGACGAGCCGCCCCGTGGAGTGGCGGCAGGCCGACGTCATGGGCCTTCCGTTTGACGACGGGTCGTTCGACGCGGTGGTGTGCCAGTTCTCCGTGATGTTCTTCCCGGACCGGGTGGCCGCGTACCGCGAGGTGCGGCGCGTGCTCCGCCCGGCCGGCGCCTTCGTATTCAACGTCTGGAACGACATCGAGCGGAACGACTTCGCGCACGTGGTGACCGAGGCGCTGCGCACCCTGTACCCGCACGATCCTCCGGCCTTCCTCGCGCGCACCCCGCACGGGCACGGCGCGCCGGGTGAGATCGAGGGCGACCTCCGGGCCGCCGGGTTCCGTTCCGTGGAGCTCGTGCAGCGCGACGACGTGAGCGTGGCGTCGGGCCCCGAGGTGCCGGCCATCGCGTATTGCCAGGGCACGCCGCTGCGGAACGAGATCCTCGCCCGCGACCCCGGCGGGCTTGAGCGGGCCACGGAGGTGGCCACGGACGCCCTGCGCGCGAGGTTCGGCGCCGGCCGGATCGAGGGCCGCATCAGCGGTGTAGTGGTACTTGCCACGTAGCGCAGTGGTGACATCCGCGTTCGAGTCAACCGCACCCCGACGGAGGAGCTCATGACGCTCTCGATGCACCGAACCGCGCGAACCGCACGCCTGGCCGGCGCCGCGCTCGCACTCACCCTCGCGCCCGCGTCGCTCCTCGCACATCCCGGGTCCGGCATCGTCGTGGACCGGCTCGGCCAGGTGTGGTTCATGGACACCGGCTCGGGACTGTGGAAGATCGATGCGCGCGGAACGCTCGTGAAAGTCGCCGCGCCGCGCTTCCACTGGATGGCGCTCGATGAGGACGACCGCTTCGCGAGCACCAGGTTCCGGCCCGGGCTGGGCGGCGAGATTACGCCGGCCGGTGCGCGGCCCACGCTCCTCGTGGCGAGCGATTTTCCGCTCACCATCGCCGGCGACGGCAACCTGTACTATCCGGCACGCCGCCCCGGCGGCGCCGCGGTGGACATCACCCGCGTGCAGCCCAACGGCCGCAGCGCACCGCTCGCCCCGGTGCCGCTCCCCTGGCTCAACGGACTCGCGGCCGCGCCCGACGGTTCGCTCTACTATACGGAGGACCGTGCGATCCACCGGGTGACCGCGAGCGGCCAGGTGTCCACCGTCGCGTCGCGGGTGACGCTCCGCACCTGCCCGAAGGTGCCAGGCAACGATCCCGGCAATCCCTTCCTCCGCGGCCTCGCGGTGGACTCCGTGGGCAACGTGTTCGTCGCGGCCAGCGGCTGCGGCAGCGTGCTGAAGGTCACGCCGGGCGGGCAGGTGTCCACGGTGCTGCAACTCGCGCCACCCTGGTCGCCGACAGCGGTCGCGCTCCACGGCGGGAACATCTACGTCCTCGAGTACCTTCACACCGACGTCGAGGACCGGCTGCAGTGGTTGCCGCGCGTGCGGCGCGTCTCGCCGAACGGGACGGGCGCCATCATCGCCGCGGTCACGCGCTAGGGAGGAGGACGATGCCCAGGGTCACGGGAATCGGAGGCGTGTTCTTCAAGAGCACGGGCGACCACGCCGCGCTGGCGGCGTGGTACCAGAAGCACCTCGGCATGACGCTCGAGCCGTGGGGCGGCGCCATCCTGCGCTGGCCCGACGACCACGGCGGCGACAAGGGCCTCACCGTCTGGACGGTCGCCGAGCGGACGAGCAAGTGGTTCGCGCCGAGCGACGCGCCGTTCATGATCAACTATCGCGTGGACCACCTCGACGGCCTGCTCGCGAACCTGCGCGCCGCCGGCGTCGAGCCGCTCAAGGGCCCCGAATCGCACGAGAACGGCAAGTTCGCGTGGATCGTGGACCCCGACGGGAACAAGGTGGAGCTGTGGGAGCCGATGGCGTGGGACGAGAAGAACAAGGGCGCATGAACGCGCCGCCGGTGACGGGCCCGGAGCCCTGGGTCGAACCCCTGCGGACGACGCTCATTCGCACGGTCGCGATCGCCGCCGCGGTTGGCGTGGCGGTGGCGCCGTCGTACGGCGGGTGGCGCGCGTGGCCGGCGCTCGCCGTGGTGATGCTCTGGCCGGCGTTCGGCGGACACTGGGTGGAGATTCTCTACCTGAACTTCCTCCGCCCCCGCCTCCCCGCGGCCGTCGCACCCCGGGCCGTCGCCCGGCTCGTGACGTGGTTCGCCGGCGGGATCGTGCTCGGGCAGGGCATGCGCGCCACGGCCGGCGTCATGCTCCCTTCCGCGTTCGCGTGGCTCACGTGGGCGAAGGCGGGCGCCGGGTTCGTCGGCGTTGAACTCGTTGCGCACGCGTTCCTGCAGGCGCGCCGCCGCCCAAGCTTCTACAACGGCCGGGGATGAACTCCGCCGCCGCCGCTCAGTCGAGCGTCGTGCGCAGGTACTCCGCCACCTCGTTCACAAACCGGTGGATGGACGCCTCCGCCACGCGGTTGCCCGCGACGGCGTTGAGCGCGCTGCCCACGATGCCGAGGGGCGGTTGGTACGTGCCGGCGAAATCGAGCTGCGTCTCGGTGGCCGTGAGCGGGTAGGCCTCGAGCGAGGCCTTCATCAGCGGGAACAGCTTCGGCGCCTGCTTCGCCTTCCACTCGAAGACGACGCGGATGCCGGGCTGCTTCTTGCCGACCTTCGCGGTCTCCTCGACCTTCGTGACCTTGATCTCGATCTCCTTGCCGACGTCGATCCCGGCCACGGTCACGCGGAGCTGCGACGCGACCGTTTCCGCGCGCGCCGACGCGCCTTTCGTCGCGCGGCTGAACACCGGGAGCGCACTCGCCTTCAGCACGTCGCGCACGCGGTCGTACGGGTGGTTCACGTAGTCGAACACGCGGATGCTTTTTCCCCTGGGGGTCATCGGATGGTCTCCGGTTGCGCCGCCATCACTCCTCCTCGATGGGCGGCGGCACGGTCTTGAACTCGCGGCTCGTGAGTGCGGCCTTCAGGAACTCCTGGTTCATCTCGGCGATGAACTGCACGGAGATGCCCTTGGGGCACGCGTCGGCGCACTCGTAATGGTTGGTGCACCCGCCGAATCCCTCGGCGTCCATCTGCTCCACCATCCGAATCACGCGGCGCGTGCGCTCCGGGTGGCCCTGCGGCATGCGCGCCAGGTGGGCGACCTTGGCCGCCACGAACAGCATGGCCGAGCCGTTGGGGCACGCCGCTACGCACGCCCCGCACCCGATGCACGTCGCCGCCTGGAACGCCATGTCAGCGGCGTCCTTGGGCACGGGGATCACGTTCGCCTCGGGGGCCGACCCCGTGTCCACCGACACGTAGCCGCCGGCCTCCATGATGCGGTCGAACGCGCCGCGGTCCACCACCAGGTCGCGGACGATGGGGAACGGCTCGGCGCGCCACGGCTCCACGGTGATGGTCTCGCCGTCGCGGAAGTGCCGCATCGAGAGCTGGCACGCGGTGGTCTCGGGCAGCGGCCCGTGCGCCTGGCCGTTGATCATCAGCGAGCAGGTGCCGCAGATGCCCTCGCGGCAGTCGCTGTCGAACGCCACGGGCTCCTCGCCGCGCTCGATGAGCTGCTGGTTGAGCACGTCGAGCATCTCGAGGAACGACATGTGCGACTCGACGCCCGTCACGCGGTACGTCTCCATCGTCCCGGGCGCCTGCCGGTGCTTCTGCCGCCAGATGCGGAGGTTGAAGTTCACTTGTAGCTCCGCGTGGCGAGGTGGACGTTCTCGAAGGTGAGCGGCTCGACGTGCCGCACGGGCTCGGCGCCTACGCCCTTGTGCTCGAACGCCGCCACGTGGCAGAACTTGTCGTCGTCGCGCTTCGCCTCGCCCTCGGGCGTCTGGAACTCCTCGCGCAGGTGCGCGCCGCATGACTCCTCGCGCGTGATGGCGTCGCGCACGATCACGTCGGCGAACTCGAGGAAGTCGGCCACGCGCAGTGCCTTCTCCAGCGCCACGTTGTACGCCTCGTTCACGCCGGGCACCCGCACCTCGCGCCAGAACCGCTCGCGCAGGTCGGCGATCTCGCCGAGCGCGGCGGTGAGGTCGGCGCGGTTGCGCGAGATGCCGCAGTGGTGCCACATCACCTGGCCGAGCTCGCGGTGCAGCACGTCGGCCGAGCGCGTGCCGTTCACGTTCACCAGCTTGGCG
>JAYEKC010000484.1:0-9771 GCA_034716715.1 Gemmatimonadota bacterium
GCCGCGCCAGTGGCCCCGGCCGCGAGCGCGAAGTCGCTGGCACCGGCCCTCGGTTCGGGCAACGGCGGGTCGCTTGAGGATCGGCTGCGGACCAGGAGCTCGCCGCTCGTGCGGCGCATTGCCGCCGAACACGGCGTCGAAATTGCCGGCTTGAGCGGTTCGGGCGTTGCGGGCCGAGTGACCAAGCGCGACATCCTCGCCTACATCGAGAGCGGCGCCGCCCAGGCGCCGGCCGCCGCGCCGTCGGCCGGGTTCTCGGTCCCTGCGGCCGACGCCCACGTTCCCGCGGCCACGCCGTGGCCCGGCGACGTGGTGGAACCGATGTCGAAGCTGCGCCGCCTGACGTTCGAGCACATGGCGGTCGCCAAGCGCGTCGCGGCCCACGTGACGACGGTCTGGGAGATCGACCTCACGCGCGTGGCGCGCGTGCGCGCGAAGATCCGCGCCGAGTTCGAGGCATCGAGCGGCCAGAAGCTGACGTACCTGCCGCTCATCATCCACGCGGTGATCGCCAACCTGAAGCGCCACCCGTCGCTCAACGCCGCGACCACGGGCAGTGACGTCATCTACCGCAAGCGCTACAACATCGGGCTCGCCGTCGCGCTGGAGCCCACCGGCCTCATCGTGCCCGTGATCAAGCACGCCGAGGATCTCTCGTTGTCGGGGCTGGCCAAGGCGGCGAACGACCTTGCCGGGCGCGCGCGCGGCAGGAAACTCGGCCCGGCCGATACGTCCGACGCGACGTTCACCATCACCAACTTCGGGACGTTCGGTTCCATCATGGGCACGCCCATCATCCCGGTTGGCACGACTGCCATCCTGGGCCTCGGGGCGATCGAGAAGCGGCCGAAGGTGGTGGCGGGCGCCGACGGCGAGGACGTGATCGCCGTGCGGACGTGCGCGTACTTTTCGCTGTCGTTCGACCACCGCCTCGTGGACGGCGCCGACGCCGACCGCTTCATGGGCGACCTCAAGCGCACGCTCGAGTCCGTCCCCGACGCGGGATACTGAGTGCCCCGCCAACCCCTCGACCGGGAGTAGGTTCGCAATGCCCAGCCGCAAGATCACCGTGGACGGCACGCCGTGGCGCGTGCTGCCCTCCGGCTACGTCACACAGTACGACGCCGACGAGTTCGGCCTGCTGTTCGTGCGGGCCGACGGGGTGCGCGAGGTGCGCATGACCCGGTACCGTCCGGAGGGCACACGTGCGCGCGAACGGTCGCTGGCCGACCTCCCGGACGCGGCGTTGCGCACGCTGTTCGCGTCGTCGCAGCCGAGCGAGACGTCGCCGGAGGGCGGCTACTCCCGGTGACGCAGCCCGCGCCGGACGAGATCGACGACCCGGCCGACGTCTCCCTGGTCGACCTCCACGCCCACACGACGGCGTCGGATGGCACGGCCACTCCCGAGCGGTTCGTCCAGGCGGCGTGTGCCGCGGGGCTGCGGGCGGTAGCGGTCACGGACCACGACACGGTAGCGGCCGTCCCGGCCGTACGGGACCTCGCCACGGGGACGGGGCTCCGCGTCGTCGCCGGCGTCGAGCTGTCCGTGCACGACGACGCCGGCAAGGAGGTGCACCTGCTTGGGCTGCACCTCGCGGATCTCGCGATGGTCGACGCCGCGCTCGCGTCGGTGCGGGACGCGCGCGTCGAGCGCGCCCGCGCGATCGTCGGCAAGCTCAACGCCCTCGGCGTGCCGGTGGGCATGGATGCAGTGCTGGCCGAATCGGGCGGCGGCGCGGTGGGGCGGCCGCACGTCGCGCGCGCCCTCGTGAAGGCGGGCCACGCACCGGCGATGCAGGCGGCCTTCGACCGGTGGCTCGGCGCCGGCCGCCCGGCGTACGTCGAGAAGGAACGGCTTTCCGTGGCCGATGGCATCGCCCTCGTCCGGCGTGCCGGCGGGATATCGGTGTGGGCGCATCCGGGGCCCGACGGCACGCGCGAGCGCATCGCCGCGCTCGCGGCGCTCGGCCTCGACGGCGTCGAAGTGCGCCACCCGAGCCACGGTGTGGCCGACATCAAGCGGTTGCGCGGCCACGTGTCGGCGCTCGGCCTCGTGCCGAGTGGCGGGTCCGACTGGCACGGCGCGTCGGAGGGGCCACGCACGCTGGGCTGCATGCGGGTGAGCGCCGCCTGGATGGACCGCCAGCTGGAATACCTCACGAGGCGCGAGGCATGACGCGCCGGCGGCGCGACGCCGTGCCGCTCGCGGGCCAGGTGGCCCTGGTCACCGGGGCGGGCACGCGTGTGGGGCAGGCCATCGCCCTCGCGGTCGGGCACGCTGGCGCGACGGTCGCCGTCCACTACTACGGCTCCGCCGCCGGCGCGCGGGCCACGGTGGAGGCCATCCGCGCGGGTGGTGGCGAGGCGTTCGCCGTACGCGGCGACCTCACGCGCGCGGGCGCGCCGGCGCGCCTCGTCGCCCGGGTGGCGCGTGAGGCGGGTCGCCTCGACATTGTCGTGAACTCGGCCGCTTCCATGCTTCGGACGCCGCTCGCGCGCGTGACGGAGCGGGACTGGGACCGCGTGTTTGCCCTCAACCTCCGGGCGGTGTTCTTCACCTCGGTGGAGGCCGCCCGGGCGATGGGACGGCAGGGCGGTGCCATCGTCAACATCTCGGACCACATGGGCTTCGAGTCGTGGCCCGACTTCGTGCCGCACGGCGTGGCCAAGGCGGGGGTCGCCGCGCTGACTGCCGCGCTCGCCGGGGCACTCGCGCCGCGCGTGCGCGTGAACGCCGTTGCGCCGGGGTTCGTGCTCGCGCCCGAGGGATACTCCCGGGCGCGGCAGCGGGCGTTCGCGCGGGCGACGCCGCTCAAGCGGCTCGGGTCGCCGGCCGACGTCGCGATCGCGGTGTTGTACTTGCTCACCGCACCCTACGTCACGGGCGAGACCCTGTTCGTGGATGGCGGGCGGCACGCGGTCGGATAGGCTTCGCTTCGGCACCGTCGTCGTGATTGGCGGCGGATGCTACGGGTCGCAGTACGTGCGCCAGCTGGTGCGCGCGCGCGAGGCCGGCCAGGCCACCTGGGACCGGCTGGTGGCGGTGGACCACGACCCGGCGTGCGCGCTCGCGGAGGCCCACCGGGCAGGGTGGCCCGAGGCCGTGGGCCTGGACGTGGCGGGCTGGGCGCCGTTCCTCGAACGGTTTCTCGGTGCGGCGGCAGCGGACCCGGCGCGCCACGCCGCCGACGCCATCGTGCCGTCGCCGCTGATGCCGCACCTGCTGTTCGACTGGCTGCTCGCGCGTGCGCGGACGCGGGGCGGGGGAGTGGCGGTCGAAACGCCCGCCGAGGTGGCCGGCGTGCCGTGGCAGCGGGAAGGCCGCGATGCGACGCGGTACGTCAGCCACGCCACCTGGACGTGCCCGGTGAACTGCATCGAGCCGGCCACCTGCCCGCACACGCGGGGCCCGCGCGACTGGTCGATGCCCGAGACGCTCGCCCGGGCACTCGGGCCGGACGTCGCGCTGGCCGCGCTGCGCGTGACGCACCGGACGTACGGCGTGGGGATGGTGGACGTCGCCGACGTGCTCGCCGCCGACGCGCTGATTGCCGCGACGGCCGTGCGCGGTGGGGCCGTGGCGGTCGCCACGGCGAGCCATTGTCACGGCGCGGTGGGCCTCGTGCGCCTTTCCCCGGTTCCACCCCCTTCCGCAACCGGCGAGATTTAGGGGACGCGCCGCCAGGGGGCGGCGCGCCACACGCACCACCGAGAGACGCAGTGGCCATTCGCGAAAAGGACGTCGTCATCATCGGGGCCGGCCCGGCGGGCCTGTGCGCCGGCATGTACGCCGGGCGCTCGATGCTCGACGCCGTCGTGCTCGAGCAGGGCCTGCCCGGCGGCGAGCTGCTCAATACCGAGGTGATCGAGGACTACATCGGGTTCGAGCACATCCTCGGCCACGAGCTGGCGGAGAAGTTCCAGGCCCACGCCGTGAAGTTCGGGGCCGACGTGCAGACGTACCAGCGCGTCGAGCGCGTGCGGCGCGGCGACGACGGCCTCTTCGAGACCACGCTCGAGAGCGGCGACGCATACCGCTCCCCGACGGTCATCATCACGGCGGGCGGCACCCCGATCAAGCTGGAGGTGCCCGGCGAAATCGAGTACGCCGGCAAGGGCGTGTCGTATTGCGCGATCTGCGACGGCGCCTTCTTCCGGGAGCACACGATCATGGTCGTCGGCGGGGGCGACGCCGCGTGCGAGGAGGCCGACTTCCTGACGCGCTACGCGGCCAAGGTCTACATCGTCCACCGGCGCGACGAGTTCCGGGCGTCGAAGATCGTGCAGGACCGCGTGTTCAAGAACCCGAAGATCGAGGTCATCTGGGATACCGTCGTCGAGGAGATCGCCGGGAAGGACGGCCTGATGACGCACGCGCGGATCCGCCACGTGAAGACCCGCGAGGCGCGCGACCTTGTGGCCACGGGCATCTTCATCTTCATCGGCTTCCGCCCGAACACGGGCATCATCGAGGGCCACGTGGAGCACGACGCCAGCGGCTACCTCATCACGGACGCGAACATGGAGACGTCGATGCGGGGCCTGTTCGCCGCGGGTGACGTGCGCGCGCAGCTCACCCGCCAGGTGACCACGGCCGTCGGCGACGCCACCACGGCCGCCATCGCCGTCGAGAAGTTCCTCACGGCGCGCAAGAACGGCACGCCGGCGCCACGCCCCATGCCGACGCTGGTTGCGGGCGGGGCAGGCTGACGGCGGGACTGTGGTGAAGATCCACGCCATCACCGTCGGGCCGTTCGAGGAGAACTGCTACCTCGTCGTGGACGAGGGCGCGGGCGAGGCGGTGCTCGTCGACCCGGGGGATGAGCCCGGTCGCGTGGTCGAGATGGCCGAGCGCGCGGGCGTCGCGCCGTCGGCCGTGTGGCTCACCCACGCCCACCTCGATCACATCGGAGCCGTCGAGGGCGTCCGGCGCCGCTGGCCGGGCATCCCGGTCTTCCTGCATCCGGCCGATGCCCCGGTGTACGCCTATGCCGAAACCGCGGCGCGGCAGTACGGCGTGCCCTTCGAGCAGCCAGGGGCTCCGGATCGCGCGTTCGCCGACCACGACGCGGTGCGCGTCGGTTCGGTCGCCTTCGACGTCTTGCACGTTCCCGGGCACGCGCCGGGACACGTGGCCCTGGTCGGGCCGGGCATCGTCTTCGGCGGCGATTGCCTGTTTGCGGGATCGGTGGGGCGCACGGACCTGCCCCTGTGCGAGCCCGCGGTGTTCGTCGACTCGCTCGAACGGCTGCTCGAGCTGCCCGACGCGACCATCGTGTACCCCGGCCACGGCCCGCACACGTCCATCGGCCGCGAGCGCGCCACGAACCCGTTCATCACGGGCGCCATCCGCATTCCGGGCACCGCCCGCGCGATCGCCGGCGGGCGGCACGCCCGGTGAGCCGTGTAACGTTCCTGCCGCGGTCGGGGTACTATGGGCGCATGGCCCGCCCCGACCCATCTTCCGGGGTCCGCCGGGTCCCACCACCTTCCCGTCCGCCAATGTCCCGCTCCGTTCCCCTCGTCGCCGTCGCGCTTGCCGTCCTCGCCGTCGCCGCCTGCGACTTCCAGCCCGGCGGCCTCGCCGGCAGTCCCGTCGCGCTCGGCACGTTCACCACCGGCCGAGCGGGCACCACGTACTCGATGCAGCCGATCATCGGCTTCTACCGGGTCACCGGCGCCGTGTTCGTGAACACGGCGTTCGTCACCGACACCTGCTTCGAGGCGCCCTACGCCGACACCACGTCACAGAACTCGAACGCGTCGCTCGCCATCAGCGCCGGCGACTACGTGGTCCTCGCGGTGAGCGGGCGATCCGACACGCTCCGGCGGTCGAGCACGGTCGATCCCTTCTATCGCGTCGGCGGCGGCCTGAGCATCCCCTTCACGCCCGGCGACTCGATGGTCATCACGGTGAAGGGCGATCCGAACGGCTTCCCCGCGTCCACATTCCGCGGCAAGACGGCCGAGCCGTTCACGTTCGGGCCCATCACGAAGCCGGCCGACGGGAATCCCATCACGATCACGTGGTCGCCCGCCGGCGTGGGCGGCTCGGCCATCCTCGTGGCCCTGCGCTTCGCCAGCGGCACCTCCACCACCATCGACCGGCAGGTGGCGTGCACCCTCGTGGACGACGGCACCGCCACGATCCCGGGGACCACCATCCTCAACTGGCTGCGCGCGACGAAGCACGACGTGGTGGGCCAGCGCCTGCGGTCGATCCTGCAGCAGGTGGACGTGCCACGGTCGTACTTCAACGTGACGTCCGTGTTCGAGACGAGCGCCACGGTTCCGTGACGTGAGCACGCGGGCGCCGCGGCCGCAAGAGCCCACGGGCACGCGCACCGAGCGCGACCCGCTCGGCGACGTCGCCGTTCCCGCGTGGGCGCTGTACGGGGCGCAGACGCAGCGGGCCCTCGACAACTTCCCCATTTCCGGGTACGGCCCGCTGGCGGAGTTCGTGCGCGCCATCCTGCTCATCAAGCGCGCCGCCGCGCTCACCCACCGCGAAACGGGGCGCCTGGGCCCGGAAGCCGCCGACGCCATCGTGCGGGCCGCCGACGAGGCGCTCCGCGGTGACCACGCCGACCAGTTCGTCGTGGACGTGTACCAGGCGGGCGCCGGCACGTCGCTCCACATGAACGTGAACGAGGTGCTCGCCAACCGGGCCAACGAGCTGCTCGGTGCCGCGCGGGGCGCGTACGCGCCCGTGCACCCGAACGATCACGTCAACATGGCGCAGTCCACCAACGATGTGATCCCGACCGCCATTCGCCTCGCCGCGCTGCTCGGCGCGCCCGCGCTGGCGTCGGCGCTGCGGGAACTGGCGCAGGGCCTCGCGGCCAAGGGGGTGGAGTTCGACGCGATCGTGAAGGCGGGCCGGACGCACCTCCAGGATGCGATGCCCATCCGCCTCGGGCAGGAGTTCGCGGGGTGGTCCGGCACGATGGCGCGCCACGTCCGCCGCGTCGACGAGGCGGCGGAGTACCTGCGCGACCTCGGCATCGGCGGGAGCGCCGTCGGCACCGGCGTGAACGTGGAGCCCGAATACCCCGAACGGATCGTCGCGCATCTCCGCGACGCCACGGGAGTGGCCCTGCGCGCCGCCGCGGACCGCATCCAGTTGATGCAGTCCATGGGCGACGTGGCCGCCTATAGCGGAACGCTCCGGGCCGTGGCGGTGGACCTCTCGAAGGTGGCGAGCGACCTCCGCCTGCTCACCAGCGGGCCGCGCACGGGGCTGGCCGAAATCACGCTCCCGGCCGTGCAGCCGGGCTCGAGCATCATGCCGGGCAAGGTCAATCCGTCGATTCCCGAGATGGTCAACCAGGTGTGCTTCCAGGTCATTGGCAACGACGCGACCATCACGCTCGCCGCCGAGCACGGCCAGCTCGAGCTGAACGTGATGATGCCGGTGATCGGCCACAACCTGCTGCTCGCGCAGCGGATCCTCACGAACGCCGTCACCACGCTCGCGCGCCGGTGCGTGGTGGGGATCACCGCCGACGCCGACCAGGCGTCGCATTGGGTGGAGCGGTCGCCTGCGCTGGCCACGGCCCTCGCGCCGTACATCGGGTACGCCAAGGCCGCCGAGCTCGCGAAGGAATCGGTCCGCACGGGCGAGTCCATCCGCGAGCTCGCCACGCGCCGGAAGGTCCTGCCGCCGGACGAGCTCGCCCGCGTGCTCGACCTCGCGCGGATGACGGAGATCGGGGTGCCCGGGCGCGACTGACGCCGGGGCGCCGGCCTTGTCGTTCCGGCACGGCACCCTAGCTTTCGGCGTATGCGGATCACGACGTGGGCGGAGTACGGCGTCATCTGCGCCCTGCACCTGGCGAAGCGTCCCGGCGAGGGCGCGGTCACCGGGCGCGACATCGCCGCGCGCGAGGGACTCCCGGGCGACTACGTGGAGCAGATCCTCCTCCGGCTGCGGCGCGCCGACATCGTGTCGAGCACCCGCGGCGCCCGCGGCGGCTACGCCCTCACCCGGCCGCCGGAGGAGATCACCGTCCGGGAGATCATCGCGGCCGCCGAGCTCGTCACGTTCGACCTGCATTGCGAAAGCCACCCGGTGGACGAGGTCCGCTGTTCGAGCGCCCACGAGTGCAGCATCCGGCCGGTTTGGCTGTTGTTGCAGCGGCGGATCGACGAAGTGCTCGACGCCGTGACGCTCGCCGACCTCCTCCACACCGAGCCCGCGGTGCGAAAGCGCGTCGGGCTCCCGGTCCTGCAGGCCTGACACCGGCGGCGCGGGGCCCGTGGCGCCGCTGATCCCGTTCACGCCCAGGTGGCTCGCCGCGCGCGACCGCAGCCGCCGGGCCCGGGCCTACGTGTTGGCGGCGTTCGCCGAGCCGGACGCCGACGACGTCACCTGGCTGGCGGGAGCGGGGGCCGCGGGCGACGACGACCACGCCCGCTGGGAGCTGCGGTACGCCCGCCTCGCCATTGCCGTCTTGGTCGCCGAACGGGACGCCCTCGACGATCGCACCGGCGCGGAAGTCGTCGCCGCGATGCGCGCGGCCTTCGCGGCCGACGACCGCGTGGCGCCCGACCTCCGGCCGCTGGCCGAGCGGCAGCTCTCGGAACGGCTGCAGACGTACCGCGATGCGTTCCTCGCGCGCGGCGCGTCGGGCGCCGGCGAGCGGATGGCGCGCGTGCTGCTCTCCTTCGCGTCCGACGGGGCGCGCTCGGCCGGGTCGCCCCTCGCGCGGGCCACCCGCGTGCTGTCGGGTTACGTGGACGCGGCGAATGCCGCGCTCGTGGCCGCTTACGGGCCGGCGTCGCTGCCCGACCACCTGCCGCCCAGCGAGGTTGCGGGGCGGGGCTGAAGGTTGCGGGCCGACGGAATGCCGAAGGGGGGACTCGAACCCCCACGGGCTTGCGCCCACTGGCTCCTGAAGCCAGCGCGTCTACCAGTTCCACCACTTCGGCAGGGACGAGCAAGCTAACGGCTCGCGCCGCGATACCCAAGGGCCGTGCCGGTCGTCCTGTTGTCGAGGGATGTTGTCACCCGTAGTTTCGACCAGCACGGCGCCGCCGTCCGGAGCGTTCCTTGCCTGTCCTGGCCCGCCACGACTCGTCACATGCCCAAGCCGTCCCAGCCGCCGACCCGCGAGCGCGACGCGGTCCAGTCGATCGCGCGCAACAAGCGTGCGCGCTTCGACTACGAGATCCTCGAGCAGTGGGAAGCGGGCATCGTGCTGACCGGGACCGAGGTCAAGTCGCTGCGGGCGGGCCGCGCGACGATCAACGAGGCCTACGGCGTGGTGAAGGATGGCGAGCTGTGGCTGCTGAACATGCACGTGCCGCCGTACGAGCAGGGCAACCAGTTCAACCACGACCCCACGCGCACGCGCAAGCTGCTCCTCCACCGGCGCGAAGCGCGGCGGCTGATCGGCGCCGTCGAGCGGCAGGGCCTGACGCTCGTCCCCCTGGAGCTGTACTTCAAGGGCTCGCACGCCAAGGTCCGCCTGGCGCTCGGAAGGGGCAAGAAGGTGCACGACAAGCGGGAGACGATTCGCCGGCGGGAGGGCGATCGCGAGATCGCCCGCGCGCTCAAGACGCGATGACCCGTCTCGCGCGCTGCCGCGCCGTCCCGCCCATCGCCGCGGCGCTCCTCATCCTGGTCGGCGGCCTGCCGGCGTGCGCCCAGGCGCGAAGGCCCACGACCCGGCCGCCGGCGCCCGCGGCGGCTGCGCCCGCGACCGCGACGCCGCATGCGGCTGTGGCGCCCGCTGCAGCAGCGGCGCCCCCGACGGCGCCGGCGCGC